>CALKOE010000413.1 GCA_938091985.1 uncultured Acidimicrobiales bacterium
CAAAGGTGAAAGGCCCCACCTCCTCCACGTCCTCGGGGGTGGACGAGGGGTGTCGGGCTAGGAAAAGGAGCTGAGGATCTTACCTCGTAGCCGGAGGACGGCCTTCGTGTGGATCTGGCACACGCGACTCTCGGTCACGCCCAGCACACGGCCGATCTCAGCGAGGGTGAGACCCTCGTAGTAGTAGAGGGTGAGCACGATCTTCTCGCGCTCAGGCATGCGGTTGATCGACTCGGCGAGGATCTGGCGCATCTCTTCGACTTCGTAGACGCCCATCGGACCGGCGCCGGAATCCGCGACCGTGTCGCCAAGAGTGACCGACTCGCCGCGTTCGCCGCCTGACAACATCTCGTCGAGGGCAGCGACGCCGACGAAGGAGATCTGACTCAGCGTGGTCTGCAACTGTTGCTGCGAGACACCCATCTCGTCGGCCACTTCGGAGTCGGTGGGCGCCCGGTGATGCTCGGCTTCGAGCTTGCCCATCGCTCGCTCGAGGGTACGGGCCTTGCTGCGGACCGAACGCGGGACCCAGTCGATCGAACGCAACTCGTCGAGGATGGCGCCCTTGATTCGGGCGATGGCGTAGGTCTCGAACTTGTAGCCGCGAGCCGGGTCGAACTTCTCGATCGCATCGATGAGACCGAACACGCCGAAACTGACGAGGTCAGACTATTCGACGTTGCGCGGCAGGCCGACGCCCATACGACCGGCGACATACTTCACCAACGGCGAATACTGGATGATCAGCTTGTCGCGCAGGTCCTGGGCGCGGGTCCGCTTGTAGTCGGCCCACAGTCGTTCGGTCTCAGAGGCGTCGTCGCTCACAGCAAAGTCCTATGCGCGGGGATGGGTTGATCGGTGGACCTCACGCATTCGCTCACGACTCACTCGCGTATAGATCTGAGTGGTGGCGAGATCCGCGTGGCCCAACAATTCCTGCACAGCACGCAAATCGGCACCTCCGTCCAAAAGATGAGTGGCAAAGGTGTGACGAAGTGCATGAGGGTGGGTCGGCGTTGGCGATCGGCGGTCGAGAAGACGGCGCACATCTCGCGGGGAGAGCGGCTTTCCGCGCCGGTTCAGGAAGACCTGGTCGTCAGGAGTGTCGGCAGAAACAAGCGCCGGGCGCCCCTCTGAGATCCATGCTGCGAGCGCAGCTGCGGCAGGTTCCGAGATCGGGACACGACGTTGTTTGTCGCCCTTGCCCCACACCGAGATCGTGCCCGTCGGCCCTGATAGATCGCTGCGTCGCAGCCCACACAGCTCGCTCACCCGTAATCCGCTGCCGTAGAGAACCTCCACGACCGCACGATCGCGCAGCTCGATCTCTGGGCGGTCTGCGCTGCGAGGACCGCCCTCGACCAGCTGATCGAGTTCGGCCGCGCTCAGCACTCTCGGCAAGCTCGCAGTGCCGCGCGGGGCTGAGAGCGCAGCGCTCGGATCGTGGTCGACCCGGCCCGTGCGTTGGGCCCAGTGGAAATAGCGACGGATGACCGACGCCTTGCGCGCAGTTGTTCGCCGGGCATAACCATCGCGGTCGAGGCGGGCCAAGTAGCCGCGCAGATCTCGACGGGTGACGGTTGCGGGGTCGTCTCGACCGATCTCTCCGAGCCATCGGGCCGCGTCGCGAAGGTCGCGTTGATACACCGAGCGCGTCGAAGCAGCGACCCGCGTCAGCGAGCCGAGCCACTCGTCGAGCTCCCAGCGATCCATGTGCACGACCCTACTGAACCGCTCAGCGTCGACATGACCACCACCTTTCGTGCGCCGCCAACCGGACACGTTCATGCCCTCCTCACTCGAGCACCGTCGTGCACGATCGCTCCCGCCAGTTCGAGCCTGGCCAGGTGCGCATAGATCTCGCCGGCGTCGACCCCCGATCGTTCGATCAATTCCTCGATCGATGTGGGGCCGTCGTCGATCGCGTCGAGAACCGTCGACACATCACCCTCGAAGTTCGCCGTGCCGTGAGCTTCGCGACGCTGGGCCTGCGCGGCCTGATCGAGTCCCAAGGCGGCGAACACATCGTCGACTTGGAGGACCGGCGCGCACCCGTCGGCGAGAAGCTGGTTGGTGCCGGCCGCTGCGCCATTGCGCAGCGACCCGGGCACCGCCATGACATCGACGCCACGACGAATCGCCTGATCGACGGTGAGGAGCGAGCCGCCGGCCGAGCGAGACTCGACGACGACAACCAGATCCGCCAACGCAACGATCAGACGGTTGCGGGCCGGGAAGCGCCATGGCTCCGGCCGCGCCCCCATCGGTGCCTCTGAGAGCACCGCACCGCATTCGGCGACGTTGCGCCAGAGCGTGCGGTTGGCCGCTGGGTAGGGCACGTCGCAGCCGCTTCCGACGACGGCGATCGGGCCGACACCCTTGGCGAGAACCGCACCGTGATGGGCAGCGCCATCGATGCCGAGCGCGAGACCCGACACCACCACGACACCAGCCGCGGCGAGCCCAGCACCGAGCTCACGAGCGATCTCTCGACCAATGGCCGATGCTCTGCGGGTGCCGACGATCGCGACGTGGGGCGCAGCAGGGTCGGGCTGGTGCCCTTGTCGGAACGCGATGGGTGCTGGATCGAGATCTCGAACGAACTGTGGGGGATGCGCCGCGTCGTGCCATGTCGTCGCAACGACACCTTCGGAGCGAAGCACGTTCGCGATCTGCTCGAAGTCGGTGTCGACAGCTGCCTCCCTCCAGCTGTCGCGCACGGTTGCGGGAGCGACCTCACACGAAACGGTGCCGGAGGCGACCCTCCCCCAGGCGGCTTCGGCGTGGTCCGACGCCAGGAGTCGAGCGAGCCTGGCCGATCCTGCGCCTGGGAGTGCTGCGAGTGCGGCCGTGTACTCACTTGGCGACGGCATCGTCGCCTCCCATCGGCGGGCGGGCCCGCATGCCGATCGCCCCGGCAAGATCGCAGCCTCTGATCTCGGCGCCGCCACCATCGAGGTCGGCGATCGTGCGCGCCACCGCTCTCACTCGCATGGCCCCGCGACCGCTCAGGGCCCCGCTCTTCACCGCCGAGAAGAGAAGCTCGCGAGCCTTGCCGGACAAGGGAGCGAACTCATCGAGCTGATCTCTCGTGAGCTCGGCGTTGCACTCGGCGCCACGCTCTGCGGCGAGTTGGCGAACGGCAGCGACCTCGGCTGCCACCGCAGCAGTGCTGCGACCCGGCTCGGGGTCGAGGATGGCCAACGGCGACGGACGATCGACGTGGACCATGATGTCGAGCCGATCCAGGAGTGGACCCGACACACGGGAGGCGTAGCGCGAACGCGACGCCGGATTGCAGCGACAGTTGACGGTGCCACCCTCGCCGCAAGGACATGGGTTCATGGCCGCGACCAACAGCAGCCTCGCCGGGTGCTCGCGAGTGCCGCCGGCACGAGAGATTCGGACAACGCCCTCCTCCAACGGCTGACGCAGCGCGTCGAGCACGCTCGGCGCGAACTCACCCAGCTCGTCGAGAAACAGCACGCCCTCGCTCGCCACGCTTACCTCACCCGGCCGGGACTGGCCTGATCCCCCGCCGACCAAGGCTGCCATCGAGGCGGAATGGTGCGGGGCTCGAAACGGCGGACGGCGGACGAGCCCGGACGGCGGTAGGGGCAGCCCGGCTGCGC
>CALKOE010000414.1 GCA_938091985.1 uncultured Acidimicrobiales bacterium
AGTGGTCGCCAAGGTCAAGGGCGAACCGGTCACGATCGAAAACATCGTGATCCCCGACCCGGGTCCCGGTGAAGCAGTCGTTGCCATCCAAGCCTGCGGTGTCTGCCACACCGACCTCCACTATCGCGAGGGCGGCATCAACGACGAATTCCCGTTCCTGCTCGGCCACGAGGCCAGCGGCATCGTCGAGTCGGTCGGCGAAGACGTCACCGATGTCGAGCCCGGCGACTTCGTGATCCTCAACTGGCGGGCCGTCTGCGGCGCATGTCGTGCCTGCAAGAAGGGCTCGCCGCACCTCTGCTTCGACACCTTCAACGCAGAGCAGAAGATGACACTCGAGGACGGCACCGAGCTCTCACCAGCCCTGGGCATCGGCGCGTTCGCCGAGAAGACGCTCGTTGCGTCCGGCCAGTGCACCAAGGTAGACCCGTCGGCCTCCCCCGCCGCCGCAGGCTTGCTCGGATGCGGCGTGATGGCCGGCATCGGCGCCGCGATCAACACCGGCGGAGTGAGCCGCGGCGACACTGTCGCCGTCTTCGGTTGTGGCGGCGTCGGCGATGCCGCGATTGCCGGGTCAAAGCTCGCCGGCGCGTCGACGATCATCGCCGTCGACCTCGACGATCAGAAGCTCGAGTGGGCCAAGGGCTTCGGTGCCACTCACACGGTCAACTCGAAGAACGAGGACCCCGTCGAGAAGATCCGGGAGTATACGGGCGGTTTCGGCGCCGATGTCACCATCGACGCCATCGGGCTCCCCGAGGTCTACAAGCAGTGCTTCGAGGCCCGCGACTTGGCGGGCACCGTTGTCCTCGTAGGCGTGCCAACACCAGAGATGATGCTGGAGCTTCCGTTCCAGGAAGTCTTCGGACGCGGCGGCGCCTTGAAGTCGAGTTGGTACGGCGACTGCCTGCCGTCTCGCGACTTCCCGATGCTGATCGACCTGTACCAGCAGGGCCGGCTCGACCTCGACGGATTCGTGTCCGAAACGATCTCGTTGGAGGACGTCGAAGAGGCGTTTCACAAGATGGAGCGAGGCGAAGTGCTCCGCTCCGTCGTCGAGCTCTGACACATGTCGATCGAACTCGTCACGACCGACGGAATCTTCGCGCTCGACGGCGGCGAGTGGGAGGTCACGAACAACATCTGGCTGGTCGGCGACGACCGCGAAGTCATGGTGTTCGACGCGGCGCACGACCACGAACCGATCGTCGCTGCGATCAACGGGCGAGCCGTCACGGCGATCGTGCTCACCCACGGCCACAACGACCACATCAATGCCGCCGAGGCGCTTCGTGACGCGGTCGACGCACCGATCTTGCTGCATCCCGACGACCGGATGCTCTGGGACGCCGTCTATCCCGACAGCTCCCCCGACGCCGAGGTGGTGCCCGGCACGACGCTGAGCGCCGGCGGGCACGAGGTCGGCATCATTCACACTCCCGGGCACTCCCCCGGCTGCTGCTGCTTCCACGACGTGGCTGCCGGCCGTGTTGTCTCTGGCGACACCCTGTTTTGCGGTGGTCCCGGTGCAACCGGACGCACCTACTCCGACGAGCCGACGATCCTTCGCTCCATCCGAGACCAGCTGCTGACACTCCCCGGCGACACGATCGTCCACACGGGCCATGGCGACACCACGGTCATCGACGACGAACGTGAGCGGGTCCTCGACCGCATCGCCGAACTCGGCATCAACCGCTGAGATGTAGCGGGGGTCAGACACCAGATGTAGCGGGGGTCAGAGGGAGAGGGTGCGGGCGGTCACGTGGGCGCGGGTGCCGATCAGGTCCTCGCGCACTGCCGTGGCGGCAAGTTCCGGGTCGTCGACCGCGGCCACTGCTCGCTCGCCCGAATCGAGATCGACGATGGCGCAGACCCGCGCCGGGTCGGATCCCGCATAGATCACGGTGTAGGTCGCGATGGCCCCGTCGCCGTCGGGATCCTCGTCGAGTGGTACCTCGGCGGTCGCGGCCCGGGCTTCCTCTACGACGTCGGCGACAAGAAGCCCGCGCTCGGGCGGTTCCGTGGACCACACGGCAAGTGCCGGTTTGGTGAGTAGACCGCTGACCGCGGTGACCGCACCGAAGGAGCCCGGATCCGAGCGAACCCGCTCGATCATGTCGACAGTCGACTGATAGACGAAGTTGTTGAACGGCCCTCCAGCAAAGGCCATACCGCCGGTGAGCGTGGGTGTCGTGGCCGCATCGAGCGACAACTCCTTCTGCTGGACTCGAACCGCCACCGGGAAGCAGCTGTAGAGCTCGAGGAAGTCCATCGACGCAATCGGGCGCCCGATGTGGGCGGCGGCGACCTCGCCGACGACTCGCATCGCCGGCCAGCGGTGGAGTTCAGCTCGTCGGCTGAGCGACAGCGACAGCGACGACTCGAGCCCGACGTGGGGATACACCCGTTGGGCCGTATCGACGCCGAGCTCATCGGCCAGCGCCGCCGAGCAGAACACCAGGGCCGACGCCTGATCGACGCCCCACTGGCTGTTGTGCCACTTGTTGTAGGGGAACGCGATCGGCCGGTTCTTCGGGCCCGGCTCACGAATCTCGGCCTGTGACATCGGGGCGCCGTAGTCAGCTCGCGGATTGGTCCGAGCTACTTCGTTGAATCGGTGCCAGATCGCGGCGATGTCGTCACGGTGCTCGTCGAGCGTCCAGCCCTCGGCAGCCCGACGAGCGGAGTCGATCATGGCGTATTGCTGGACAGGGGCCACCGCGCCGATCTCGATCTCCGGCCTGGCGACGATCTCGCCCTGCGGCGACATGTCGAGATCGGGCACGAGCCCTGCCTGGTCGTGGCCGGCCAGTTCGATTCCGGCGCGCCCCGCCGTGTCGTCGCGGAACTTGGTCTCGCCACCGCAGACAATCGCCACTTGGGCGCGACCAGAGCGCACCGCCTCGAGCGCGTGGTTCACCAAGGTCTGTTGCGGGATTCCGGCGTCGGCCGCCACGGTGAACGCCGCAACGCCAAGCGATTCGGCGATGCGACGGGCAGCATCCGGAAGGCCCGAGAGCCCGCGGGTCGCTGCGATCCAGTCGACTCGTGCGGCCACGCCGGCACTGCCCGAGTCAGCGACAGCTGTAGCGACGGCCTGGGCCATGAGACCGGTCGTGTCGAG
>CALKOE010000415.1 GCA_938091985.1 uncultured Acidimicrobiales bacterium
TCCACCCGCGGGTGTGCGAGTACTGCCAGCTCGACCCGTCGCCCGGCGCCAGGTTCAGCTTGCCGGTGATGATGTTGCCGGCGAGGTCGGCGCAGGCATCGTTGCCGCGGCCGCCGAGTTCAGCCGGGAACGGCGAGAGCAGCTCGACTCGTTGCTCGTCCGGCGCACAGAGATAGAGCCCATCGTCGAGCACGACGATGATGTCGTCGCCTTCGGTGAGCACGATCCCCGCTCCCATCGAAGGCAGTTCAAACCCGGCCGGCGTGGTCTCGCCGTCGTCGAGCCAGTGGAGCTTTCTCGTGGCGCAATCGACGAAATAGAGCCGTTGGTGCCGCTCGTCCCAGGTGAGGCTCTCGCCCCACCCGAGCGTGAACGAACCCACCCGGCTGACCTGCATGTCGACCTCTTCGTTGCCGCTCATCGAGTCACCCTAAGACCGCGCCGATGACCTGTCAGGCCTTCGACCGCGCCAGAGCGCCCGTGCGGTCGGCTACAGCAGGTCGGCGAGTTGGCGGATCAGGTCACTGCTGGTGACGATGCCGTCGAGGGTGCCGTCGTCCTTCACCACGACGACCGAATGCACGTCGCCGCTCGACATGTGGCCGGCGACCTTGCGGACTGATTCGGCGTTGCGCACAGTGACGAGATCGGTCGTCATCGCGTCTTCGAGGGTGAACTGGTGGTCGAGCATGGTGCGCAGCATGCGGTCGTCGTTGCTCTCCACGTCGTAGACGAGCTTGAGAATGTCGGTCGAGGAGATCATCCCGACCGGCGTCTGGCCGTCAACCACCGGAAGGTGGTGAAACGGGTGGCTCTCGAGGAGCGCGTAGGCATCCGACAGGGGTTGTCCGAGATGGACAGTCTGCGGGTCGCTGGTCATGACATCGCTCAGGCTTGGCTTGTGCTTCATGCCAACAGCCTGGTCCCGTCCCGGACAACCCGACAGGGTCGAAGGTCCTCGCTGAGGCGCGACAGCGGTGGGTCAGCGGCGAGCGATGACCTGCACGACTGCGCCGTCGCCGGTGTGGCCTGATCCCTCGACGACGGGGCGAACGAGCTCTCGGCCGACCTCGAGGTCGAGATCGGTCAGCTCATCACGGAGGCCGGCGAGGGTCATCGTCAGCTCGGGCACCGGCGGCCCGCCGGTGCCTCGCCCGATCTGGTCTGGGGTGGAGGCCTCCAGCACGAAGCGGCCGCCGGGTCGCAAGGCCGAGGCGACGCCCGCGTGGATGGCGCGGCGAACAGGTGGCGGGGTGTGGGCAAAGATCGACACGATCAGATCCCACCGTTCGGATCCGAGGTCGTAGTCGGCCAGGTCGGCGACGACGGTCGTGAGCTCGACGCCGCGCTCGGCGGCGAGTCTGGCCGCCTTGTCCATGCCCGACTGGGTGAGGTCGACTGAGGTGACGCGGTGGCCGAGGGTGGCGAGGTAGACACCGTTTCTTCCCTCGCCGTCGGCGAGACAGAGCACATCGCCCGGATTGATGCCGGCCACCGCTTCCGTCAGAAACTCGTTGGGCTCAGTGCCGTAGACGAACTCGTCGGCGCCATAGCGGCCCTCCCACATCTCGGCCGGTGTCGGACTCACGGATTGACGGTGGGAAGGCCGGAGTCGAACCACGACACGATGCCGCCGTCGACGTCGGACACGTCGGCAAAGCCGAGCTCCTCCATGATTGCGGCGGTCTGGCCGCTGCGGTTTCCGGAGCGGCAGTAGACGAGGTAGGGAACGTCGGGGTCGAGGTCGGCGATCTGATCGGCGAAGTCGTCCTCGTAGAAGTCGATCATGATGGCGCCTTCGAGGTGGCCCTCGGCGAACTCCTCAGGGGTTCGGACGTCGAGGATGACGAGATCCTCCGGTGGATCGGCTTGGAGGTCGGCACCGGCTTGAACCGAGACCAGGCGGATCCCAGGGCTGTCGGCCTCGGTGGTGTCTGAGGAGTCGCTACAACCGGCGGCGATGAGCATCGCCACGGTGAGGGGAAGCAAGATCGTGCGCATCATCAATTGAAGGCTGCTCGCCGCGGACCGCTCGCGCCAACTCGTCGGCTTGGTGTGCAACCATCCAGGGCACCGATCGCGTGACGGAGAACGAGCCATGCCAAACGAGCCGAGAGACTTGAGCACGTTCGTAATCAGCATCACGCCCTTCACAGAGTCGGGTGATCTCGACGAGGCCGGCTTGAGGGTCCACCTTCAGCGCCTCGGTCGCAGCGGGGTTGGCGTCTACGTGGCGGGCAGCGGAAGCGGTGAGGGCTACACCCTCACGCTTCCGGAGCGCCGGCGCGTGATGGAGATCGCCGGCGAGGAGCTGTCGGGCCTGGTACCGGTTCGGGTGATGGGGGTGGAGCCGCGGACTGCGGCCGAGGCAATAGAGCTGGGTCGTGTGACCACAGAAGTCGGTCTCGACGCGATGCAGCTCTATTCGCTCGACATGGGTCACGGGTACCGGCCACGGCCAGCTGAGCTGGAGACCTACCTGACCGAAGTGCTCGACGCGGTGACATGCCCCGTGGTGATCTCGACACATCAGTCGGTTGGCTACCGGTACCCCGTCGAGTTGTTGACCTCGATGGTGGATCGCTACGAGCACGTGATCGGCGTGAACATCACGTCTCCCGACATTGGGTATCTCGCCGCAGCGATCGAGGCGGTCGATGGTGCCGTCGATGTGCACGTGGGCGGGCCGATGCATGCGCTCACCGCGCTCGCCCTCGGGGCGCAAGGGTTCCTCAGCTCCGAGGGCAACATCGCCCCACAGCTCTGCGCGGCGCTCATCGTGGCTCACGCCTCGGGTCGACCCGACGACGTCTCGGCATCGTTCACGCGCGTCATGCGACTTTTTCGCGCCACCCAGGCGGCCGGCGGCATTGTTGGCACCAAGGCGGCGCTTCGCCACCTCGGTGCGGCGGGCGGGTGGCCCCGGTCGCCGCGGCTGACCAGCGCCGAAGCGAAGGTCGATGCGCTCGTCGAGGTGATCGTCGACCTCGGTCTGGTGTCGAGCGAAGGGCTCGACTGAGTCGCTCGGTCAGCCGAGTGAACGCCCGCCGTCGATCGAGACCACCTCGGCTGTGATGTAGCTGGCGGCCGGGGATGCGAGGAAAACGATGAGCCGAGCGACCTCATCGGCGCGGCCGGTTCGCTTCAGGGGGATCGCGGAGCCGTACGCGGCGAGGGCGGCTTCGACCTCGCTCTCATCGACCGGCAATGACGTCCTGGCGCCCTTTGTGTCGGTGATGGGGCCGGGGGCGACCGCGTTGACGCGAATCGTGGGGCCGAGATCCAAGGCCAGGGATCGGGTGAGCGAGACCACGCCGCCCTTCGAAGCGGCGTAGGCGGCCATGTCGGGACGCGGCTGGGCCGCTGATGCCGAGGCGATGTTGACGATTGCGCCACCCTGCTCGAGCATCTCTCGCGCACACGCCTGCGACACGGTGAACGTGGCCCGAAGGTTGAGTCCGATCACGGCGTCCCACTCGGCCCCACTCATCTCGAGCGTGGAGTGGTGAGGGAAGATGCCGGCTCCGTTGACGAGCACATCGATACGTCCGAAGGCGTCGAGCGCGGCGGTGACGATCGTCGCCGGTGCGTCGGACTCGGTGAGATCGACCGGCACTGCGATGGCGCTCGGCAGCGATGCCGCGACCTCGGTGACGGCGTCGGCCTCGCGATCGACGAGTACGACTGAGGCTCCTTGTTCGGCGAATCGGCGAGCACACGCAGCCCCGATGCCGTTGGCCGCGCCGGTGACTACGACGGACTTGTCGGTGAACGAGAGCAGCTCGGCGAACGGTGGGTTGTCGTACACGCGCTCAGCGCCCGAATCCGAAGATCCGTTGGGCGTTGCCGCAAAGAATGGCCTGCTTCTCATCGACCGGTACGTCGGCGAACGACGCCTTGATCGACTTCCATGAGTAGGGCCAGTCCGAGGTGATGTGGGGGTAGTCGTTGGACCACATCATCCGGTCGACGCCGATGCGATGGCGGTTGGCGATGGCGTAGTTGTCGTTGATGAAGGTCGCCGGGAAGTGCTTGGCCATGTATTCGCTCGGCAGCATCGGAAGGTTCTGATCGCGCAGCGAGGAGTCCTTGTGGCGCAGATAGTTGTCGTCGGCCTGCTCGGAGAAGTACGGCAGCCACCCGCAGTCGGTTTCGACCATGGGGATCGTGAGGTCGGGGAACCGGTCGAGTACACCGCAGAAGATGAACTGGAGAATCCGCTGCGGGGCGTCGTTGAAGTGCACGGTGCCAGGAAGTCCTTGCGCAACGAGCGGACGCGGCATCCGGTTGCTGAGCATGACGTGGATGGTGAGCGGCATGCCGCTCTCTTGGATCAGACCCCAGACCGCGTCGTCCTCTGGCTCGATGTTGAGCGTTCCGTTGGGGTAGCAGTTGAGCAGCAGGCCGACGAAGCCCGGCATCTGGAGGACCCGCTTCAGCTCCGCCACAGTCGACTCGACACCGCGACTCGGCAGCATCGCCACGCCTCCGAGGCGGGCGGGATCGTGGCTGGCGAACTCCGACACGAAGTCGTTGTAGGCCCGCACGAGCTCGAGGTGTAGGTCGTCGCTCGGTGCCGCTGAGATCCATTGCCAGATGCCGCTGGGGAAGAGCACCTCGGCGTCGATCCCGTCGGCGGTCATCTCCTCGACCCGAGCCTTCGGGTCGTAGCTGCCGGGATTGAGATCTTCGAACCGGCACCACTTGCCCATCTGGTCGGGGGCCTTCCCGGCACATGCGCCCCATCCGAATGGTCGGGAGGTGGGCGCTCCCTCCATCACCCAGGCGTCGCCCTCATCGAAGGATTCGATGCGGGGAACCTGATCCGCGAACTTCGCGGCGACTCGGCTGGTCCAGAGATCGCCTGGCTCGTTGAAGTGTCCGTCGGCCGAGATGAGCTTGTAGGCGGGAGAGATCTTGTCTGCGGGAGGCATCGTGTGAACGTACCCGACCAGGCTTGACCGGGTCATGGCCGATGATCAACGGCGTGGGGTCAAGAGGGGGAAGTGCCAGTAGGAGCGGCACTAGACTACTCTGGCGCGATGCCACGCTACGGAACGATGAACAACGAGTACCTCGCCTCCTGGTTCCAGCGGGAGGACCCGGGTGGGCCGATGTGGGCGCTCAACCTGATGAAGTATCGCGCCGTTGCCGACTACGAGGATGGCCGCGAGACCACGCTCACGGGAGCGGAAGCCGACGACGTCTACGCCCCTCACGAACAGCTGGCAGCGGTCGGCTCGAGGATCATTCTCGCGGCACCGGTGGTCCATCAGCTGGTGGGTGACGACACCGTTTGGGACCGCATCGCCATCGCCCAGTACGCGACGCGCATGGCGCTGATCGAGATGAACGCTCGGGACGACTTCAAAGATGCCCACGCCCACAAGGATGCCGGCATGGACTCGACCATCGTCATGGCGACATTCCCGGTCGACGGCGACCCGGTTCCGCCGCAGGAGTCGGGCACCGACCCCGACCGTCTCCTGCTGTTGCAGGTCGTGGCCGACTCGTCGTATCCCGACCTGGCCGAAGGAATCGAGTCGACTCGGATCGGGCGGTTCTGGGTGGAGGACCGGTTCCTCGGCGATCACCGAACCTTCGCCGAGTCACGCTTCGATCTGATCTCCGAATCGACGGCCAACGAGCTGATCGGGCGCGGCACCACCTTCGACGACGCGAACTATGTCGTCATCGCCGACCCCGCTGTTGACGACGTGGCCCGCTCTCTCACCGACCCCAGCAAGGTGCTCTTCTGATGAAGGTCCTGCGTAGCCCGGACGATGCGGCGGACGGCCTCCCCGACTATCCGAGCGAGCGGCGCTACGTCGAGATTCCATCCGGTGACGATTCAGAGTTGCGGGTGCACCTGGTCGACGCGGGCGACCCCGAGGCGCCGGTCGTCGTCTTCCTTCACGGCAACCCGTCGTGGTCCTATCTTTGGCGTCACCAGATCGCCGCGGTGACCGAGGCGGGATACCGGGCGATCGCGCCGGACCTTGTAGGCATGGGCCTCTCCGACAAGCCGTCGGAGATGGCGGACTACTCCGTCGCTGCACACGTCGAATGGATGCGGGCAGCGCTGTTCGACGAGTTGGATCTCACCGACGTGACCTTTGTGCTCCACGACTGGGGCGGCATCATCGGCATGCGCCTCGCCGCCGAGCACCCTGAACGGGTCTCGCGAATGGTCATCTCCAACACCGGGTTTCCGTATCGCGACATCAACGAACCTCTCCCCGACGTCATCGAGGCCGGTGGACCGCTTGCGGACTTCCAGGCGTTTGCGGCGATGGCGCCCACATGGGAGCCGTGGACCCTGTTGCCGATGGTGATGGTGACGGAACCGGGCGCCGACGTGGTCGAGGGTTACAGGGCGCCCTACCCCGACTCGTCGTTGACCGTCGGGAGCCGGGCGTTCACCCAGCTGCTTCCCACCCGGCCCGACAACCCGATGTATCCGGGCAACTACGAGGCCTGGAAGGTGCTCGACGCGTGGACCAAGCCGGTGCTCACGATCTTCAGCGACAAGGACTCGGTCGCCCCCAATGGTTGGAAGCCGATCGTCGCCCGAATCCCGGGAGCTGCGGGTGAGCCGCATGTGATCCTCGAAGGCGGTGGACACTTCCTTCAGGAGGACATTCCCGAGGGCTATACGCACGCCCTGCTCGGCTGGCTCGGCGCCGCTGGTGGCTGAGTAGATTGGCTCTGCGATGACCGACCTCGAAGACATCTCCACGCCGTCCGACGGCCGAGTAGCGCGCCGCGAACGCAACATCGAGGCGGTGCTCGATGCCGTGCTCGAGATGTTCGGTGAGGAGTCGTTGTTTCCCACGATCGAGCAGGCCGCGTCGCGTTCCGGGCTGTCGCTGCGATCCGTCTATCGGTACTTCGCTGATCCTGGAGAACTCCTCGAGGCAGCGATCAAGCGGAGTTTCGAAATCGGTCTCGAGGCCGCCCATCTGCCGGCCATCGGGCAGGGTCCGTTCGGTCAGCGCGTCGACGAGTTCGTCGCGATGCGGATGCGACTGATCGAGGTTGTCGGCCCCATCTATCGCGCGACCGTCGCCAACGCCGCTCGCCTGCCGGCGATTCGAGACGAGCTGGCCAGGACCCGCAATCTCTTCCGTGAACAGTTCGAGCTTCAGTTCGCGCCAGAGCTGTCAGCCCGCCGGACCTCGGAACGCGCCGCCGCTCTGTCGGCCGGCGACCTGCTGACGCAGCTCGACTCGATCGACTACTTGCGTCGTCAGCGCCAACTCTCCGTGGTGGAAACCGAGTCGGTCCTCCGTTCGGCGTTGCACTCGTTGCTCGACTGACGGAAGTGCCGCGGAGCGGCTCAGCCGGTCGGCTCGAACTGGACGCGCTCGGCGTTGTACGTGGCGACCACCCCGACGGAGTCGTTGAGATCGAATTTGTCGGGTCCGAGCGAGGCGGACG
>CALKOE010000416.1 GCA_938091985.1 uncultured Acidimicrobiales bacterium
ACCTCGCAGAATCGTGCCCAGGTAGGCGGCTGAAGGTGGATTGGTCGGACGCTGAGAGATGGCGCCGGGGGCAGTGAACGTGACAACGGGGATGCCGTCCTCGGGTGTGAGGGCGAGGATCCCGTCGTAGAAGCCGGTGCCGATCGCCTTGACGGTCCCGGGAATCAGGTCGTCGAGAGCGATCGCCTGTCCGGACCGGCGGCTCTCCTGGGCTGCGACATCGTCGAACTGGCCCTTCGTGATCAGGTAGCGCCGACCTGGGGCGGCACCTGGCGTTTCGTTGTCGAGAAACGCCACTCCGCCACCGCCCCATTTGGCGCTGTCGCCGAGAAAGCGCACTGTGCCGGGGAAAACAAACGCTTCGGAACGTGCAGGAGGACGCTGATCACGCGCCCCGGCTTCGGGTCGGGTGGCACCCTCGGTTTGTCCTCCGGTGAGATACGCGTTGAAACGGGCCCAGAGACAGTTCGAGCCGTAGGAGGCGTACCAGATCGGGTCGTCGTCGCCGAGGGTCACGAGTTGGAGGTTATGTCTCCACCAAGGGCCATCTCGACCAGGGTGATGCGGCCCGAGACTCAAGACCCTGGCGTTGACGCCGATTGTTGCAACGGAACCGCGTGTGCGGTCAGCGACAGGCAGCTAGAGGACGAGATCATGACGGACAATCAGGATTCGAAGTCGAAGCCGACGGCTCGTGAGCGCGAGCTCGAGGTCGAAGTGGCCCGGCTCCAGGCCGAGCTCGACACACTTCGAGGCGAGGACCCTTCGGTCACCACATCTCGCTTCCTCGCGATGGCGGCAGCGACTGTCGACGCTGCAGTGGCTGATGCGCGTCGCGAAGCCGACGAGATCATCGAAGAGATCAGCTCTGAGGCTGAGGCTCGTCGCGATGAAGCGACCCGTGTCGCAGCAGAGGCCGAGGCTCTGGCCGAAGAGATGCTGACCGAGGCCGACAACGCACAAGACAAGGTCAACGACGCCCGTCGCGAGGCGGAGAGGGTCACAGCCGCCGCGCAGGAAGAGGCAGCGACGATCGTGACGGCCGGACGTGAGTCGATCGCGGTCGAGGCTGAAGCGTTTGCCGAAGTTCGTAGCGCCCTCGAAGAGGAGCGCAAGACGCTGGAGACGTACCACGACGGACTCCGCCAGCGTGTCCAGGAGCTCGCCACGACGATGGTGTCGTTCATGAACACAGAGCTCCCGGCCGATGCCGCGGCCTCGCTCGAGAACATCGCCGCCCCCCAGCTTGCCGCCGTGGTGCAAGACGATGAGTCGACTGACTTCAACCTCGATACCGAGGCGGAGATCAGCGGGGAAGAACCTGGTCCTTCCCAGACCGCCGACGTCGTCGACGATCCCTGGATCGAAATGCTCGAAGCCGCTATTCCTGAAGAGGATCGCATTGTGGACATGCCGGAAACCGCCATCGACGAGATCCCTGCGGGGCCGCCGTCGACATTCGGCGGAGCGCCGGTCGTCGAGGACGATGCCGACAACGACAGTGCTGACAACGACAGTGCTGACAAGCCGGTGAGCGCAGGCCTGTTCTCCCGAGCTCGTGGCGGCGAAGAAACCGTGATCGGCTTCGAAGATCTGGCCGGCGAAGACGAAGACGACGAGGTCGGCCTGTTCAGCGCAGTCGGTTCCCGCCTGGTCGAGCAGACCCGAGCCGACGAGCTGGCTGAGGCGCTGGAGACCGAAGACAGCGAGGATCAGGCGTTTCGCCAGTTCCTCGACGGCGACGATGCTCCGGACCCGAGTCGCGACTGGTTGCTTCGCCCCGATCAAGGCTGAACTGAGTGCTCCCGGCGGGAACGGGCGAAAGCCCTGCGGAGTCGGCTGCTGACGTCGACGCGCTCATCGATCAGTGGACCCACGACACGACGGCGGTTCGTGACCGAACGCTCGAGCTGATTCGTGTCGCCCACTTCGTTATGGCTCCGCTCGTAGTGGGCGGGTTGTTGATCTCGGTCCCCGAGGCCGGCCAGATGGTCGCCGCTGTGGTGTACCTCCTTGGCATGGTGGGTGTGCTGCTCACCGTGCCCCGGCGTCATCAGGCGACCGTGCTCGCAGTGTTCGATCTTCTTCTCGTCAGCTATGTGAGCGCATCGGATCCTGAAGTCTGGGTTGCGCTGCTGATCCCGACGGTCGCGGCCATCACGATCGGTTGGCTCGTTTCACCGCGGGTCACATGGCTGCTCTACGGGGTCGGCTGTGGCGGCATGGCGCTCGCGGCGCTCTCTGCCGAGCCCCAGGGCGGGCTGTATGTCGTTGTCGTGCTCTTCGGCACCACCGGTTCGATGTGCTTCAACAACCTCAAGATTCTCGGCGAGGGTCGACAGAGCGTGCTGAGGGTGGCCGATCTCGTCGAGTCGCTCCCGGTGATCGTGTGGGAGGCCGACGTCGCAACATTCGAACTCACCCGAGCCGTTGGTCGTGTCGAGGAGTTGCTCGGGTTCGGCGTGACGGAATGGCGGGGGATGCCCGTTGCCGCACGCGTCTACTCGAAGGACCTGCACC
>CALKOE010000417.1 GCA_938091985.1 uncultured Acidimicrobiales bacterium
ATGGAGGCCTTCCGCACCAACCCCCATGGCGAACACTTCCTCGGCAACGCCCACACGCTGGCCAACTTCGAAACCGCCTTTTACCGTTCGACCATCGCCGACAACAACAGCTTCGAACAATGGCTGGCCGACGGTGGGCTCACTGCAGCGCAACGAGCCAACCTCCGCTGGAAGGAAATGCTGGCGTCCTACGAGGCACCACCGCTCAACGAAGCGATCGACGAGGAGCTGCAGGCCTTCATCCAGCAACGCAAGGCGTCGATGCCCGACGCCGCCTACTGACCTCCGAGGGCGACGCAGCGCAGTAATTCACATGGCCCTCGCCACGCTGTGCAAGACCCGCTACCTTGGGCCAACATGACGGGAACAACGTTCATTCGGCGGGCCGCGGCAACGATCACTCTTGCGCTCATTGCGGCCGCATGCTCCCCCACCTTCTTCTTCGGCAGCACGCTCGAGGTCGCCGCCGTCGGATCGAACGACATGCGGATCGTGTGGAACACCGCCTACGACGCCGACTTCGACGATCCCGGTCACACGATCGACACCTACGAGATCCGAGTCAACGGCGCGCTCGTCGCCGTGATCAACTGGGACATCTCGGCGTGCCGCCTTGGCGGACTCGCGTCGTCCACCACCTACACCGTCGACGTCACCGCCAAGTCCTCCAGCGGCGAAGACAGCGCATCGCTCATCCCGGCGCTCGGCACCTTGTCGGAGACCTTCACTACGCCGAGTGGCTCTGATCCCGGGTCCACGATCTCGTGCGCCACTGAAACCGACACCGATGGTGACCGCCTCCCCGACTGGGTTGAGACCAACACCGGCACGTTCGTCGACAAGACCAACACCGGTACCGACCCGAACGACCCCGACAGCGACGGCGACGGCGACGGTCTCGATGATGGCGACGAAGTCACCGGTACGGTCGACGGACTCGTGCTCGCCGTTCTCGGCGCCGACCCCAACCGCAAAACGATCTTCATGGAGATCGACTGGATGGACGACAGCCAGGACTGCGGCAGCCACTCCCACCGGCCGTCAACGGCCGCGATCGACCGCTTCATCGCGTCGTTCGCCAACGCGCCGGTGAGCAACCCCGATGGGTCGACCGGCATCGACATGATCGTCGACTACGGCCAGGGCGGACTCTTCAATCAGGGCACATTGATCCCCGACGTGATCGCGCCGATCGGATCCGTCAACGGCGGCGAGTTCGCTGGCATCAAGGCGGCCTACTTCCACCCCGTACGCGAGGGCTACTTCCATTATTCGGTCCACATGCATCGCTACAACACCACATCCGGCAGCAGCGGCCAGGCCGAGCTCTATGGCGACGATCTGATCGTCTCACTGCAGTGCTTCGACGGTCTCACCAACACGTCCAACACGCTGATGCACGAACTCGGGCACAACATCGGTCTGTTCCACGGTGGCAACGTCCTCACCAACTACAAGCCGAACTACAACTCGGTGATGAACTATCGATTCCAGTTCCCTGGAGTCGATCGCGATGCCGGCGCCAACTCGTGTGATGCCCTCGGCGATCAGGTGCTCGACTACAGCAGCGGCACCCGCATCCCGCTCAACGAGAACGCGATCGTCGAGGCCGACGGCGTGTGCGGATCCACCGCCATCGACTTCAACGGCAACAGCGTCATCGACGCCGCTCCCTACGCACGAGACCTCAACATCGATGGCGGCTTCTCGACCCTGTTCGATTCCAACGACTGGGGCCTGCTGGCCTACGGCGCGGTGGACGATGCCGACGGTGCATGGTTGCGTGGACCTCAGATCATCGATGAGCAGCCGATCCCTGCCGAGTTCCAGAACTGATCAATCAGCTGATTCGTTCGACTCCGTCGCCTCGGCGAAACGAGAGCGCCGCCGCCGGCCGATGAGGTTCGCAGCCACGGCCGAGCCACGGGCCGGAAACGCGACGAACGCGCCTTGTCGTTCGGCCGGAAGGGCGTCGCGGAACACCACACGCCACGCGATGTAGCCGGCGATCACTGCGTGGGTCGCCACCAGCGTCCAGAAGAACATCACCGGACTCGCAACTGCCATCAGCGGAGCCGCCACGAGCGGACCAAAGACCGCCCCAACGCCGTTGACGCGAACCAACGCAGCGGACGCAGGGGTGAGCTGCGCCTGAGGCAACCAGTCGGCGGTGAACGCAATGGTGAGCGAGTAGAGCGGAAAGATGGTGCCGCCGAGGAGAACCATGAGAGCAATCGCGAGCCAGCTGCCTGGTGTCACGAGGGTGAGTAGTGAAGCCAGCGCACTGGCGGTGGCGGCCACCCAGAACATCACCGTGCGCCGCGAGATGCGGTCCGAGATCCATCCGATGGGGAACTGAAGAAGAAACGAACCGATGAGCGGTGCCGCAAGAAATGTCGAGATGCGTTCCTCGGGCACCTCGGCGGCCACCGCGTAGACAGCGCCGAGGCCCATCAACACACCCGCGGATGTCCCCACCCAGAACGCACTGATCACGCCGGTGGGCACGTGACGAGCGAGCTCGCGAAACGAAAGCGGTTCGGGGATTCCGGACGGCGGCGCACTCGACGCCGACAGGGTGACCGGCAACAGCGAAGCCGAAACGAGAATCGATGAAAGCACGAAGAGTTCGAATCCGTCCGGATCGGCAACCTCGAGCAGAAACTGGCCCGCCGTCAGGCCCCCCATCGTCGCGATCATGTAGGCCGACAGGAGCCGCCCGCGTGTCGCGTTGGTCGCCATGTCGTTCAGCCACGACTCGGCGACGACATAGAGCCCGGCCATGCACATGCCCGTGACGAAACGCATCAGTCCCCAGGTGAGGGGCGAGACAAACAGCGCGTGCATGAGAACGGCCGCTGATGCCGACGACGCGAGCGCAGAGAAGACGCGAATGTGGCCGACATGGACAAGGAGCCGCTCGGCTGACTTGCTGCCGACGAGGAAGCCGGCGAAGTAGCACGCCATGACGACGCCGGTCGCGGTCAGCGAGAACCCCTCGGCCTCCGTGCGGACGCCGAGCAGAGATCCCTGCAGCCCGTTCCCGGCCATGAGGAGTGCAACCCCGACCAGCAGCC
>CALKOE010000418.1 GCA_938091985.1 uncultured Acidimicrobiales bacterium
GTTGTGGGAGCCGCCGTCGTCGTGGTTGTGGGAGCCGCCGTCGTCGTGGTTGTGGGAGCCGCCGTCGTCGTGGTTGTAGTTGTCGTGGCGACAGGCTCCCACTGCGCATACAACGTCTCCGTACCGGAGTTCGGCAACGTATACGAGTCATCACCGGCGTAACCGGTGCCTGAACCATCAGCAGCCGTGTTCCAACCCGTAAACGTGTAACCCGCACGAGTCGGCTCGGTGGTCGACACCATCACAGATGCGCCGCCTCCACCGGTCACAGTGCTTGGCCCGCCAATACCGCCGTTCAGGTCGAAAGCCAGCGACGCCGAGGACTCAAAGAGTCGAACGTAGCCCTCGGTGTTTTCGCCCCAACCGGCGGACGGCGCGCCAATCGCAACGAGTCCGCCGTTGCGGGCGAGAGCGGTAGATGTCCCGAAGACATCGCCGCTACCGCGACCGGTGAACGTGAGCCCAGCCTGGATCCAAGCTGATTGATTTTCGTCCCAGTCATAGACCCGGACGGCGTCACCAGTCCCCGACATTGAGTCGCCGGTAGACCCGATGGCAACCCGCCCGCCATCTGCTGCAATTGCAACGGATGAGCCCGCCTCTGCTGATTGGCCAGCCCCGGAAATGGAAGCACCCACTTGGACCCAAGCAGTCGCGGCGCTGTCCCAGCGGTAGACACTGGCTTCACCTGCGGACGTTCCCCCGGCATCGTTGTTGGGGGCACCAATCACAACGTGTTCACCATCCGACGACATCGAGACGGCCTCGCCAAAAAAGTCGTAGTCAGCGTCTCCGTCAATGTCGGCGCCAAGCTGGTCCCAAGCCGAACCGACATCGTTCCACTCGAAGACGCGCACGTGTCCCCTATTGGTGCCAGCAACGCCGTCGTTTGCCGGAGCGCCGATCGCAAGGCGGGTACCGTCGGCAGAAATCCCGAGAGCAAAACCTGCCCGGTCACCCTCCGCCTCAGCGACAACCTCACTTCCGACTTGGACCCAGTCGGAAGTGGCCAGGTCCCAGTCCAGTACTCGCACGAAGCCGTACCTGGATCCACCGCCATAGGTCTGAGGCGCCCCAACGGCAATCCGGTTGCCATCACTCGACATCGCAACAGACCAGCCGAGCCAGTCCGCCAGAGTCCCGCCCTCGATGTCCCCACCGACCTGAATCCAGTCGTTCCCGTCGTACTCGAACACCCGCACATGGCCGGTGCTGTTCGCAGGACCGTCGTGGTACGGGGATCCGATAGCGACGCGATTCCCGTTCTCGGAAATCGCGACAGCTGCGCCCGACTCGTCTCCCCCTGCAACCCCGTCGATGTCGGTCCCGAGTTGACTCCACGTCAAAAGGGCGGTGTCCCATTCGAAAACGCGCGCATGGCCGGACGCACTCCCTACCGAGTCGTTCGTCGTCGCGCCGATAACAATCCGAGTGCCATCTTCAGAAATCGCAATCGAGGCACCAGATCGGTCAGCCTCGGCCTCGCCTTCGAGGTCCTCACCAACTTGATTCCAAACTACGGAGCTGGTGGTCTCAGCCGCCTCCGCCCGGAGCACCGGAATCAGACCCGTGAGCGTTGCTGTAAGGAAAACCAAGGTCCGAACGGCGAACGACCTGTGCCTGCGGGGAACGCAGCGCCAGCGCAAAGGCCCGTGACCGGCTATCGAAACGCGAAAATCTGCGGTTGAACACGTCACCATAAGCCTCAACTCAGGAGAAGATCCGCCGCAGCTACCATAATCGTCCTCCAAACGGACGCCGGGGATCGCCAGGCCTTTACCGGCAAGAGCAATTCGCTTTCAACCGCTAGTAAGCGCGTCGTGACATGCTCCGGGGAGCCAAGTGGGGAGCCAAACTCCACACTCCCCGGCGGACCGTCACGGACACGAGCGGAACGCAGCCGCTGAAATCAGAGGGATTCTGGACGTTCACGAACACCAATGGACGGTTCCGAGACGCTTTGCAAGCAGGGGGTCAGGGGTTCGATTCCCATCAGCTCCACTGAAAAGAGGCTCACCTACGGTCGGCGGGAGCCACCGCGGGAGCCACGATCAGTGCGGCAAGCCTCCGCATTCATCAAATTGGCACGGCCAATGAATCGTGGACCAGCGCCAGAGGACGAGATCCACAACGGCGACAGTGTCCTCAACTGCGTGAGCGAGGGCCTCGCACAGATCCGCCACACCGACACCGGCCGCGTCCGCAATCCGTATCAAGTGTCGGTCTGGCTTCGCGACCTGCACTCCTAGATTCTTCAGGAGGTGGCGGGAAGTTGCTGGGCCGATGTACGGCAGTCGCATCAGTTCATCGATCTGATCGACACATAGGATCGCCTCGATTCCCTCATCCCCCACATTGGCGGCGTAGGCCGCAATCTCGAAGATGGCGTCAATCTTCCCTAGATGCCCAAAGGCAGCCAGTGACCAGAGGTGAAGGAACGGACTCGATGAGATCGAGTCGGCGAAATAGTCCTGACCCTCCCCGATGAAATGCTAGTTGGCGAAGTAGAAGACGGCAGACCGGGCGTCGTCGAGCGCCACGGCCCGCTCCACCGGGTTCGAGAACGCTGCATATGCCAGCGCCGTGATCAGCAACGCCGCCCAGGCCGCGGGGAGAAGTCGCCGAGCCCGTCGGGCGTAGAACGCCATCAGGTCGATGCGACCCGACGACGCATGTTCCACGATCAACAGCCGGGTGATGAGAAACCCCGACAGCACGAAGAAGACATCGACGCCGACGAAGCCTCCTTCGAACCGGACCACCCCGGCGTGAAAGGCGACGACGAGATACACCGCGACCGCGCGAAGGCCATCGATCGCGGGCAATCGTTCCAGCTGCACCGGTGCCCCCGGGCCACGCTCGTCGGACATGGTCGCTCAGCGCTGGTGGCTCTTGAGCCGCTTCTCGCGTTGGGCCGCGGCAACATCGACTCGCTTGGCTCGGAGCTTCTCTCCGCGGCAGTACTCGAGCGGGTCGAATCCGTCAGGATCCGCCGGGATCGTGGCTGGGTCGATCAGCGTCTCTCCGAGAAACACTTCGGCGATGAGTGGCCGTTCGAGAATGTCGCCCGCGCAGAACACCCCGCCGCTCATGGCCCCGGCGATCCCGTGGCCACCCGCCGTATTGGCACCGACGACCCAGAGACCCTCGATCTCCGTGCGGTACTGCGGACGGTTGACGCCCGTCTGCTCGGGCGAGTGCATGTAGCCGTAGCTCGTGCCGCCTGAGCTCTGCGTGTAGCGCTCATGGCTCAGCGTCGACGC
This sequence comes from uncultured Acidimicrobiales bacterium, assembly GCA_938091985.1. GTDB lineage: Bacteria > Actinomycetota > Acidimicrobiia > Acidimicrobiales > Aldehydirespiratoraceae > JAJRXC01. Next base: position 3,264 of record CALKOE010000418.1, read on the forward strand.
CATCTCGCAGTGGACGATCTCGTCGCGGAACGGACCGAGCACCCGCTCGGCCGCGTCGAGAAGAAGGTCGGTGAGCTCTTGCTTGCGGGCTCGGTAGGTCTCGTTGCGGCGATACGAACCGCCGTCGGCGGGCCCCTCGTCGACTCCCCAGTAGCCATACCCACG
>CALKOE010000419.1 GCA_938091985.1 uncultured Acidimicrobiales bacterium
CCTGCGACCGCTGGCGAAGGCCGGCGCGCTCCCCGACTGGTTCGTCGGTGAGCTCCGCAAGGACAAGGCCCGCAACCTCGCCAACGGCCAACTGCTCGCGCTCGGCGTTGTCCGAGTTTCACAGCTGCTCGCAGACGCGGGAGTCCGTGCTCTTGTCTTCAAGGGGCCGGTTCTCGCGCTCGGGCTCTACGGCTCGGTGGGCGCTCGCCAGTTCAACGACCTCGACCTCCTGGTCGACCCCACCGATGCGAGACCGGTGAGGGACACGCTGGTCGCCGCCGGTTTCGAGCTCCGCGAGGACTTCGAGTGGACGCAGTCGTACTCCGAACCAGACAGCCGCCTCCACCTCGACCTCCATCAGCGGCTGTTCCCGCCGGAGTTTCGCTGCGATCTCACTTTCGAGCGGGCGTGGGCCCAACACGTCGAACTCGAGATCGAGGGCGGCCGCGTGCCGACCTTCGGCACGGCGCATCGGTTCATCGGCGCCTCGTTGCAGGTTGCGAAAGACGGCTGGGAGCAACGCCTTCTGATGCAGAAGGTGCTCGACGTGGCCGCCGCGTCGCGCTCCGCGACTGCCGCCGAATTCTCGACGATCGCAGATGAGGCAGGCCGGACAAGGTTCACCGGAATCGTGAGCAACGCAATCGAGTCGGCCCGCTCGATCGGGCTGGGGCCGACCGTCGACAACATCGATCAACGGCTACTTCCCACGCAGCGTGGGCGAAGTTACGCCGACGCAGCGATGGCCCGACTCTGGAACGAAGACATCGACTACCCGAAGCCGGTGGTGATGGCGCAGCGCCACCGCCTCCTGCGCGAACACGCCATCGACGGGGTTCGTCCCTTTGCGGCGCGAGTTTTCGCGGCGCCGACAGAGATCGACGAGGCTCGGTTCAAACTCCCGGCCCCGCTACGGCCGCTCTACAGAGTGCTGCGTCCACTGCGCATGGTGACCGGCCACGCAGTGCGAACTGTCCGCCACAAGTGGGCCAATCGACGTTGATAGTTGCAGAGAGTGAGATTGTGAGGAATCCTCGTTTCTGGCGAGGTGGGCCGCGTGGTCTACCACACATCCCTAAGGGAGAGGCGTTAGAAAATGGAAGAAATGGAAAACGTTGAGGGCACGGACTCCCGTCGCTCAGCGCTCAAGAAGTTGGCCGTTGGCGGCGCAGCAGTGTGGGCAGCGCCCGCAGTCCTGTCGTCCACGGCATCGGCAGCCCCTGGCAGCCCGCCTCCGACCACCACCACGACCACCACGGTCCCGCAGGTGTGTATCGGAAACGGCGACTGGGTCTGTGGCAACCCGCTCGTGATCTGCGGCACCGCTGGTCTCAACGAGATCTGCATCTGTGAGGTCGACGTCGAAGGCAACGACGTTTGCTGGGGCAACTTCCCCTGCAGTGATCCGCGTGCCGTCGTGTGCTCCTCCAACGCAGACTGCCTGCCCGGCTGGAAGTGCGCTTCCACCTGTTGTGGCACGACCTGCACCCCGCCGTGTGACGGCACCTTCGGTGGCAACAACGCCGGCCAGGGCGAACTCACCGCAGCGGGCGTCTAGCACTGCAACTGTTTGTGGCTTCCTCAGTCTGAAGCCGCAGCCGGATCGGTGCCCAGCGCATCGATCACCACGGCTGCGGCTTCAGCGAGGTCGCTGTAGACCAACGAATAGCAGCGGCAATCCGCAACGAGCGCGCCGACGAACGTGAGCGCCTCGTTCCCGAGGCTCCCGATCCCAAATGACTGGTCGATCAGGAGCCGCACGGCAGCGGCCCGTGAGAGTTCTGTGAGTTCGGTGCCGGCGTTCGGCGTATAACGCGGCGACACGATCATCCTCGGCGCGGCCGGTGACGCGATTACCGCGCCCACATCGGCAGCGGTGATGAATCCCTCGTCGCCGAGCCACTCGAGGTGCGCGTCGGGAATCGTCGCGGCGTGCTCGAACTTGCGCCGAAGCCGAACCGGAGTGGAGATCGGCTTCGGATATGGACGGATCAGCCCCGACGAGAGGTCGACCGCCGAGATGTCGTCGGTGAGATACCCGAGCCCTCGCTCGATCAGCGCCGTCACCAGAGTCGACTTGCCCGATCCTGACGCGGCAGGAAGCAACACGGCGCGCCCACTTGCGTCGGAAGCCGAGGCGGCATGGAGAAGGGCAGTCGACGGCCCGGTCGCAGCGGCGACAACCGCCTGGCTGATCTCCCAGACCAGATGGGCCAACGCAAGGTGGGCGCGGTCGGTCGACTGCGTCACCGCATCGTCGACAGTCACCACGTGGGTGACCTTCTCTGCGTCGACCGTGCGCAGCGCGAAACGGATCGTTGGTTCAGCCTCCGTCCGACAGGGCGCATAGAGGTGCTCGACAACCTCGCGAGCGATTGGATCACTGGCGTCGACCGAGAACCCCAAGCCGAGGCATTCGAACCGAGATGCGGTGGCGCTCACGCGCCGTCGACGATCCCCGCGGCCGACTTCGCCAGGCCCACCACCCATGGTCCACCCACCGAGATCTCGGACGAGGTCTTGCCCCCTTCGACGAGATACGCCGACGGCGTTCCTTGTCCGTCGAAGATCGGGAACTTGCCCTCGAACACGGCCGCTCCAGTGAGGCCCGCTCCCTCGAGCAGCTGATCGTTCTCTTCCTTTGTGCCACCGCGGGCCACCAGGATCAGGTCGGTGTCGGCGCTGCGTAACGCGTCTTGCAGAGCCGCGAGCTCGTCTGCGATCTGCACGCAGAACGAGCATCCGTAGCTCCAGAAGATCACCAGCGCCTTGTCGGTTGCGGCGAGGTCGATCGAGGCGCCGGTGAACGGTGTGAGACGCGTGAACGAAACCGGGGATCCCAGTGGCACTCCGGTGGGGGTCGACAGCTCCGGCTGCACGCGCTCGGCGCGGGCGACCCCGATCAGAAGGCCGGCTCTCCCGAACTTCTTGGCCAGCTCCACCAAGTCGGCGCGGATCACATCCGCTTCGCCTTCGACGACGTCACCGAGTTCGACCACGAGCTGATCGATCGTCACCCTCCCGTCGAAGCACTCGAACATCACCGCCGCGGTGCGGTCAAGAAGATGCGTATCGAATCCACGCTCGCCGTCCAAGCGCTCCTCGGCGTCGAGCGGCACACTCAGCACGATTTCGCCGTCGAGCTCCACCGAGGCTAGGTCGCCTCTCAGTACGGGCGTGAACCCGCTGTCAATCGTCTCCGGATCCAAGAGTTCGGCGTTGGTCTTCTCGGCCATCACGCGGCCTCCATCAGCCGAAGAATCGGCTTGGTCAGCGCAGCCGGTTCATCCCATGTCAGGTGATGAGGTTCGACGTGGCGGACGATGTCGGCCAGCGAGTCGAGCGAGTCCTGCAGCGATGCGCCAGGACTCCGGGCGGTGATGCGCGCCCCCATGGCGACTGCGAAACCGCGAGTGGGTACTCCCTCGCCGAAGAACGACCACCCGAGCATCGGATAGCGGCCTGGCGGGACCGGTGGATCCTCGCGGCCGGCATCGTGGGTCTCAGCGAATCGATCGACAGCGGCCGAGGCGATATCGAGCCCAGGTTCGGGGACCACGATTTCTCGGGTGACCGGGTCGGCCAGAACCCACGGCAGGTCGACGACACGCACGCCGCGGACATTCAACCGACGTTCCATCTGCGGCAAATACTCTCGGAGCAGGGCTGGCACCGCCAGCGCCCCATGGTCGTTGACCAGCGCCATTCCCTGAATTCGCAGGAGGCCGGTGTAGTCGCGGGCGTGACTGTCGAGCTGAGAGATCGTGCCCTGGATCACCCTCTTCGGGTCGCGAGAGCGCAACACGATGGTGCTCCCCCGATAGAGCAGGTGGAAGCCGGTACTGCGCCGGTTCTTCGGCCCGCTTGCCATACGAAGGGAGTAGTTCGTGGGCGCCTCGACGTCGTCGTCGACATGAGCCGAGAAGACGTCGCGAATCTCCTCGGTGAGCTGATGACTCGAGCTACGCAGCCCGATGTGGAGGTCGCCGATGTGCAATGTGGTCGTAGCCGCCCAGACCTGGCGGTCAAGAGAACTCAGTCAAGCCGATGGAGGCTCGACCATGAATTTCGGTTCCGGCCGTTGGTTTTCGGTGTTCGCCATACCCGCTCCATCGTTACCAGCTCTCACTGCAGAAAAGAAGAGTAGCCCGACCCGTTTTCGCCGATGAACCACATCCGGAGCCGAAACCTCACTTCTGGAGCACCATCACGGCCCACTCACCTTCGCTTCGACGCCGCAGTTCGGTCAACGGCCGCAGAAAGCCTGCGACCTGGTCGCACTGACGAGGCGAGATCCCACTCACCGCCAGGCAACCGCCAGCAGCGACCTGGGCGACGAGCACTCGGGCCAGCTCGACGATGCCTGCACGAGCGATATTGGCAACCACGACGTCGAACGGCCCCGGGATCGCACCGAGCGGTTCGAGGGTCGCGTCGAGGCCAGCGAGGTCGTTGAGGTCTGCGTTTCGCTCCGCGGCGGACACCGCTTCAGGCTTCAGATCGACAGCAACCGCGTGCGAGGCGCCGAGCGCGAGCGCAGACAGCGCGAGCACTCCGCTGCCGCAGCCGACATCGAGGACTCGCCCGCCTAGGCGCACTCGTTCCACGAGTTCCTCGATGATCAGCCTCGTAGTGGGGTGATGTCCGCTGCCGAAGCCGCCATGGCCGAGCTCGATCAAACCTGGCGCGTGGTGGCGATGGTGCTCCGACCACGCTGCGCTGACAGTGATGCGGTCGGCAATGGTGACCGGTGCGGTGTCGCGCTGCCACGCCGCCAGCCGCGCTCCCCCGTCGG
>CALKOE010000420.1 GCA_938091985.1 uncultured Acidimicrobiales bacterium
GACGTCGATTCGCAGGGTCACGCCTCAGCCTCGTCGTCGACCTCGGCGTCAGCGATCGCGAAGAGCCCATCGGGCACGTCGACGTCGATGCGAACGCCAGGGTCGACTTCTGTGACGAACTGCACGGGAATGAGGTGGCCCGTGTCGAGCTCGAGGATGTCGCTCGCCGGGTTGTCGAGCACCTGGACGACACGCCCACGTTCGACGCCCTCGCTGTCGACGACGACAGCATCGATCAGCTCGTGCACCCACAACTCGTCGGGGTCATCGATCGGCTCCGCCCGCAGCACGGTGTCGCGCAGCTCCTCAGCCCGCTCGCGAGTGGTGCACTCGGCAAACGTCACGATGAAGCCCGACTTGTGGGGACGCGACGAACGGACGGTCAACTGACCGTCCGCCGTGTGGAGCACGGCGCCTTTGGCGACGCGCTCGATTCGATTGGTCGTGAGCAGCACGTTCACGTCGCCCCGCACACCGTGGGGGCGGGTGATGCGTCCGACTTCAAGCATCGGACGAAGTGACGAACTCAGTCGACGAACTCGACGTCGATGGTGGTGTCATCTTCGTGGCCGGCGGCACGAACGACGGTGCGGATCGCGCTGGCCACGCGGCCACGCTTGCCGATCACACGTCCCATGTCGCCGTCTCCGACGGTGACGTCGAGGCGAAAGCCCCCGTCATGATCCGACACCTCGACGCTCACGGCATCGGGGTCGTCGACGATCTGCTTCACCACGTATTCACAAACAGCTTGTGCGGCTTGGCTCGACATCAGCCTTCGTCTCCGTCTTCTGCCGCAGCGTCGTCGGCTGAAGCCTCATCGTCGGAAGGTGCTTCAGCCGGGACTGCTGCCTTCTCGGCTGCTTCGACTTCCTTCTCCTGCTGCTTCTTGCTCTTCTTGGGCGCCGAGGTCGGCACCGATGCGTCGACGGTCTCGCCAGTCGCTTCGGTCCAGGCACCGGAGATCTTCAGGAGCTTCTCGACACGCTCGGTCGGCTGGGCACCGTGCTGGAGCCAGTGAACCGCACGTTCGTTGTCGATCTTGATGACCGAGGGATCCTGACGCGGTTCGTAGGTACCGATGATCTCGATGAATCGCCCATTTCGGGGCGAACGAGAGTCGGCGGCGACGACGCGGTAGGTGGGCTGCTTCTTCTTGCCCATCCGCATGAGGCGGAGCTTGACGGCCATGTGTGGTGTTTCTTTCTGAAGTAAGGAGAATTTGCGCGGCGAGTCGAGGCCGGGCAACCAGACAATTCAATCTGGAGAGCGGCACTGATTCCAACCTTGCGGCCAAAGTCACTCCGCTACGATCCCGCGATGCCGAACCCCATCGTGACCGATCTCCACGTCTACCCGGTGAAGTCGTGCCGCGGAACGCGGGTTGACGAAGCCGAAATGGCGACCACCGGGCTCGACCGCGATCGCATGTTTCAGGTCGTTGACCCCGACGGCAACCCGATCACGCAACGCCAACGCCCGGCGATGGCGACCATCCGGCCGACGCTCATCTCCGGCGGTCTCCGACTCGAGGCCGATGGGGCATCGCCGATCGAGATCGAACGACCCACCACCAACGACGCAAACGCGAATTCGTTGATCGGTGTGGCCGTCGAGGTTGCCGACGCCGGTGATGCCGCGGCGAGCTGGCTGACCGGCCTACTCGGACAGCCGTGCCGCCTCGTCGCACTCACCGATGACTCGGACTGCTACCTGCCGTTCGGAGAGCTGAGGACCCCGCTGAGCTGGGCAGACGCGGCGCCAGTACTGATCGCGAACACCGCCTCGCTCGACTGGTTGATCGCCAGAAGCACCGAGACATTCGCGATGGATCGATTCCGCCCGAACATCACCGTTGATGCTGGAGCAGCATGGGTCGAGGACACCTGGAGCGAGTTCACCGTGGGCGATGCGTCGGCCCTGCTCCCGCTCCCGTGGCCTCGGTGTGCGGTCCCCCAGGTTGACCAAACCACCGGCGAACGCCACAAGGAACCGGCGCGCGTACTCAAGCAGCATCGTTGGTGCGAGACCGCCGAAATAGAAGATCCGACGATCAAGGCGATGCTCGAAGGCAACGGACTCTTCGGTCTCGCCTGTGCCCTCGGACCAGCGGGAACCACGATTCGAGTCGGCGAGGAGATCGCGGTCTCGGCCACCGCGGCACCCATTCTGGCAGCGCCGAAATAGCGGCTACTTCAAGCCGGGGAATTCGCCATCGTCGAGACCCTGGAGGGCATCTTCGAGCCCGGGGAGCGACAGCGGAGCCTTGGAGACCTTGGCCCCGCCCTTCTCGGTCACACGCCCGCCCCGCTTCTTCTTGCCCTTCTTGCCCTTGTTGCGAGCCTTCGGGTTTGTCTTCTTGGTGCCGAAGCCGGAGAACTGCTTCATCATCTTGCGCATCTGCCCGAACTGATCGAGCAGCGCCTTGACCTCACTCGGCTGCACACCCGAACCAGTGGCGATGCGCTGACGACGTGAGCCATCGATGACATCGGGATCGATGCGCTCGGCCGGGGTCATCGAGTGGATGATTCCCTCGATGCGCGCGATCTGCCGATCGTCGATCTCGACGTCTCGGGCCTCCTTGGGCAACCCGGGCATCATGCCCATCAGGTTGCCGAGCGGGCCCATCTTCTTGACCTGCTGCATCTGGTCGAGGAAGTCCTCGAGCGTGAAGGTGCCCTCGAGCAGTCGAGCAGCAGCCTCCTCGGCCTCTTCGGCTTCGAACGCCTCCTCGGCCTTCTCGATGAGTGTCTCGACGTCGCCCATTCCGAGAATGCGGCTCGCAAGGCGATCGGGATGGAAGGTCTCGAAGTCTTCGAGCTTCTCGCCGGTGGACTGGAAGGCAATCGGCTTGCCGACCACCTCTTTGACGGACAGTGCGGCGCCACCGCGGGCGTCGCCGTCGATCTTGGTGAGGATGACGCCGTCGAGCGACAGAGTCTCGTTGAACGCATGCGCGACGGTGACGGCGTCCTGGCCGGTCATCGCGTCGACCACGAGGAAGGTGTAGTCGGGATTGACGGCGTCGGAGATCTGCCCGACCTCCGCCATGAGTTCTTCGTCGATGGCGAGACGACCGGCGGTATCGACGATCACGACATCGCGGCCGGTGCGGGTCGCCTCGGCGATCGCCTTGCTGGCGACGTCGACCGGATCGGTCGGTTCGGAAAAGACGGGCACGCCGACCTGGCCGGCGAGCGTGCGGAGCTGCTCGACCGCAGCGGGACGCTGGAGGTCGGCGCCGACGAGCAACGGGTTGCGGCCCTGCTTCTTGAACCACTGGGCGAGCTTGCCGACGTTGGTGGTCTTACCCGCGCCCTGAAGGCCGGCCATGAGCACGACGGTGGGCGGCTTGGAGGCG
>CALKOE010000421.1 GCA_938091985.1 uncultured Acidimicrobiales bacterium
CCAGGGCTGATCGATCACCCGCGAGCCGTCGGCCCGCTTGGTGTTCTTGGCGAAGTCGATCGTCTCTTCCAAAGCGGTGGTCACCATGCCCGAGGAGCAGATGGTCACCCGTTCGCGGTTGAGCTGGCTCGTGATGAGGCCCCATCCGCCGTTTTCCTCGCCGATCATCGTGGAGGCCGGCACCCGAACATCGTCGAAGAACGTGTGGTTGATGTTGTGGCTCGACAGCAGGTCGAGCGGCTCGATCGACAGCCCTGGCGTGTCCATCGGGATACAGAAGAGAGAGATGCCCTTGTGCTTCTTCACTTCGGTGTTGGTTCGGGCTGCGAGCCAGATGTAGTCGGCGTCCTTCGCGAGCGACGTCCAGGTCTTCTGGCCGTGGATCACGTATTCGTCGCCGTCCTTGACCGCGCGACATTGCAGGGCTGCGAGGTCGGTGCCGGCATCGGGCTCGGAGTAGCCGATACAGAACGTGATCTCACCCTTCGAGATCTTCGGCAGGAAGAACTTCTTCTGCTCCTCGGTGCCGAACTGCATGAGCGTCGGGCCGACGGTGTTGATCGTCAACATCGGGATGGGTGCACCGATCGCCACCGACTCGTCGAACATCACGAACTGCTCGACGGCGCTGTAGCCGCGGCCGCCGTACTCCTCGGGCCAGCCGACGGTCAGCCAGCCGTCTTGGCCCATCTGACCCACGATCTTGCGATGGAACGGGCCGCAGCCCTCTTCCTCCGCCAGCGATGCGCGCACCTCGTCGGTGAGTAGGTCGGTGTAATACGCCCGGAGCTCGGCTCGAAGCGCTTCTTGGTTCTCGTCGTACCCGATGTACATGCCCGGAGTTTTACCGCGCTTCGCTTGCCGGTCGGGAATCGGCCCTGTCGAAGCGAGTCGGCATCCCCTACCCTCAGAACGCACCAGAGGGGACAGACATGGGACTTGCGCAGCTTTCAGGGCTCGATGCCAGCTTCTTGTATCTCGAGACCGGCCGCAGTTTCGGGCATGTCAGCAGCATCCTGATCCTCGACCGGCCCGATGATCCGACCTTCGATCCGTACACCGAATACCGCGCTCGCATGGAGCGTGCCGTGGGCGACTACCTGCCCCTCCGGCGGCGACTGGTCGAGGTGCCCTTCGGTCTGGATCACCCTTACTGGGCCGAGGACCCTGATTTCGATCTCGACTTTCACGTACGCCACGTTGCAGTGCCGCCGCCCGGCGGGTCGGGCGAACTCGACTCGCTGATTGCTCGATCCATCGGCCGTCCGCTTGATCGCAACAAGCCGCTCTGGGAGGCCTATGTCATCGAAGGCCTCGAGAACAACCAGTTCGCCATCTTCACAAAGATGCACCACTCCACCATCGACGGTGCCGCCGGCGCCATGCTCACCCAGCAGATGTTCTCCGACATGGGAACGGTCGACCTCCGCGACGAGGTGCCACCGCTTCCCAAGGCCGACCCGCTCCCCCGCCCCACCGATGTGCTCAACAAGGCGATGTTCGATCTCGCCCGCCGACCCCGCCGCATGCTGAAGTGGCAACGTCAGCTGGCCAAGGAACTCTTCCGAGTCGGCCGGTCCTCGGAGAATCGCGCCGAACTCGCCGGCACGCTGCCCGGCGTCCCACGCACTCCCTTCAACGCCGCGATCACACCCAACCGGCGATTCACATGGCGGGCCATCCCTCTGTCTGAGGTCAAGGCCATCAAGACCGCACTCGGCTGCACCGTCAACGACGTCGTCATGGCGATGTGCGCCGGTGCCCTGCGGAACTATCTGATCGAGCAGGACGCACTGCCCGACGATCCACTCGTGGCGATGGTCCCCGTGTCGATTCGCACCGGCGACGAGGTCGACCCCTGGACAAACCGGGTCTCGAGCATCTTCGTCACCATCCCGACCGACCTCGAAAACCCCGAGGAGCGCATCGGCGCCATCGGGGCGACCATGGCCGAAGGCAAGCACCGCCACGACCTGCTCCCGGCCGACCTGATCGTGGAGGCGGCATCCATCGCCCCTGGTCTGATCGCTCACACCGCGGCGCGAATCGCCACGAACCCTCGCGTCGCCAACACCGGCCGCACACCCGCCAACGTCACCATCAGCAACGTGCCCGGACCTCGGGAGCCCTTGTCGCTCGGTGATGCGCCGGTCCGCCACTATGTGCCGGTATCGACCGTCGTCGACGGCCAGGGCCTCAACATCACCGTGCAGAGCTATTGCGACACTCTCGATCTGGGGCTCGTCTCCTGCCGCGAGCTCATTCCTGATCTCGACCGGCTGGCCGAACTCCACTTGGAAGAGTTCGAGACGCTCAAGTCGCTGGCCGGACTGGCCACCGCGTCCGAGTGAGCGCTCGCCGCGACGATCTGATCACACGCCTCGTCGCAGCCGCAGATCCCGGGAAGGCGCCCGGGCAGCAGGACTACATGAAGTCCGACATGCCGTACCACGGCGTTGTCATGCCCGAGATCCGCCGCATCACCAAAGCCATCGCCAAGGACCACCCCTTCACTACCCGCGAAGAGTGGGAATCCGGGGTGCTCGAGATCTGGCGCGGCGCCACCCATCGCGAGCAGATGTACGTCGCCACCCAGCTCGCCGCCCACACGCCCTACCGCCAATGGCTCGATGCCGCCGCGCTCTCGATGGTCGAGGAGATGATCGTCACCGGTGCCTGGTGGGACCACGTCGATGCCCTCGCCACGAACCACATGGGCGAGATGTTGCGAAGGAGCCCCGACGCGATTCGTCCCGTCATGTTGGCGTGGGCAGCCGACCCCATCGAGCGAGACGGGGCCATGTGGCGGCGACGCACGTCGATCCTGTGCCAGCTCAAGTACAAGGCCGAGACCGACCTCGATCTCTTGTTCCATGCAATCGAAGAATCGATGGACTCGAAGGAGTTCTTCCTCCGCAAGGCGATCGGCTGGGCGCTACGTGAGTACGCGAAGACGGATGCCGATGAGGTGCTCGCCTACGTCGAACGCCACACCGACCAACTCTCGGGTCTCTCGAAGCGAGAGGCCCTCAAGCACCTCCGATGAGCCGGCGCAATCTCGGCGCGGCGCCTCACTCGTATCGGGTGCCGGCTTCCTTCATGTAGTCGAGGAAACGGGCCCCGGCATCAGCTGCCAGCTCGCCGGGCGAGTAGGTCGCACCGTGCAACGTGCCCGAGTAGGCGAACACACCGTGGCGTTCGTAGATCTCCCAGCTCACGGGTGACCGGCGGTCGATGCCGACGTCGATCCCTTCGAATGGCGCCATCGCCATCAGCACCGGGAGGTCGAGCGCCTCGCCAACTTGCGTGCCGCTCACGGAGATCCGGGCGTTACAGCGGAAGTTGCCGGCCCACTCCATCCGCAGGGCCAGCTGTTCGGTGCCCACCGGCACCTCTCCTCCATCGATCACACTCATGTCGCCGTAGCCGTTGAACGCGAAGGCGAGACGTCCGTTCTCGATGTAGAGGGCGTAGCCGCCACCCTGGTCGCCGTGCGCGACGAGCATGCCCTGATCTCCGGCCGCGTAGTCGAGGTCGACCACCACGTCGAAGTCGCGGGCGTAGATGAGCTGCAGCGCTCTCCAGCGTTCGAGGGTCGGCATGCCGGGACGGATGCGCACGTCGTCGACGAACTCGTCATCGGTCGGCGGCTTCTGGACCATCTTCACGAAGTTGCCCTCGTCGAGCGGGTACACCTGGTTGGCCCAGGCTGCCTCGTCGAATGCCTCAACCAGTTCGGCGAGCTTCTCGGGATGTTCGTCGGCCAGATCTCGCGACTCCGACGGGTCTTCGGCGAGGTGGTGGAGCTCCCATTGCTCCTCGGAGAAGGGGGTGCGAGGCTGGCGAAGGGTGACGGCTGACCATCCCTCGCGGTAGAACCCGCGGTTGCCGATCATCTCGTAGTACTGCTCGGGGTGCGTCGACGCCACCGCGCCGTCACCCAGGCTCTCGACGAAGCTGGCACCAGCCGGAGCGGGCAGCGGAAGGCCGTCCTTGGACGTGGGGATGGCGACCCCGGTCATCTCGGCCAGCGTCGGTAAGAGGTCGGTGATGTGCTGGTACTGGCTCCGGATCTCGCCGGCAGTCGCGAGCCCCTCGGGCCAATGCACGATGAACGGCACCTGGTGGCCGCCCTGATAGGTGTCGATCTTGTACATGCGCAGCGGCGTGTTGGAGACCATCGCCCAACCCATCGGGTAGTGCGGCAGCGTCTGTGGGCCTCCCATGATGTCGAGCCGCGAATGATCGAGCTCGACGTCCTCCAGCCCGCTCTCCCGGGTCTGCGAGAGCAGCGTGCGGAAGTACTGTGAGGTGCCGTCGTACTGCCCCTCACGCGAGCCGCCATTGTCCGAGGTGAACACGATGATCGTGTTCTCCCACTCCCCCATGGCCTGAAGGTGAGACCGAAGCCGCCCGATGCTCTGGTCGATGGAGTCGACCATGCCGGCGAAGATCTCCATGTAGCGCGCAAACGTCTCCTGCTGCACCACGCTGAGTTCGTCCCAGGCGGTCACCTCGTGGAGCTGTTCGGTGTTCCGCGGGGGCAAGACCGTGTCGGCGGGAACCACGCCGATCTCGATTTGCCGGGCGAACCGCTCCTCTCGAATGCGATCCCATCCGGCGTCGTACATCCCCCGGTACTTGTCCATGTCCTCCTGCTTGGCCTGGAGCGGGGCATGCACTGCGCCGTGCGCGTAGTAGAGGAAGAACGGCTTCGTCGGATGCGACGACCGCACCTCGTCGATCATCGTGATCGCGTGGTCGGTCAGGTCGTCGGTGAAGTAGTAGTCGTCGGGATACTGGTCGACCTGGACGTGGTGGTTGTCTTCATAGAGCCGGTGCGGCTGATGAAAGTTGGTGAACCCATCGAGAATCCCGTAGTAGCGGTCGAAGCCCTTCTGCAGCGGCCAGCTGTGGCGGGGCCCGGCCTCGCTCAGACTCGAGTCTTTGCAGAGATGCCACTTGCCGACCATGAGCGATGCCCAGCCGTTGTCGCGGTACAGCTCGGCCATCGTGACGGCGTTGTCGCGGATCTCGTGGGCATACCCCGGGAACCCGGGATCGCTGTGGGCGACGTGGCCCATGCCGGCCAAGTGGTGGTTGAGACCGGTCAGCATCGACGCCCGCGTGGGCGAACACATCGGGTTCACGTGGAAGTTCGTGTAGCGAACACCGCCGGCAGCCAACGCATCGAGCTCGGGCGTATCGATCTCACTGCCATAGCAACCGAGGTCGGCGAATCCGAGATCGTCAGCGAGCATCACGATGATGTTCGGCGCGCCACCCGGCGCCTTCGGCTGTGCGGGCCAGTCGGCTTCTGAAGTCGAGAAGATCTTCCCGACGGTGCCACCGAAGCTGGCGTAGGGGGCGGTTGGGTCGTCGGTCTGCTCGCTGCTCACGACGCTGTTTCTACTCGGTCAGACGCGTTCGGCCCATACTGCGAAGAGCGGGTCGCCCCGGTGGCCCTCGGGCGTACGTCGTTGGGCGATCGGCTCGTGCCAGGCGCCGGCGAGCCGGAAGTACTCCGCGACGAGATTCATCCGCGCCTCGTCGCTGTTGGCCAGCCAACCGCGGATGGCCTTTGTCGGGAAGCAGCGGTTGGAGAAGGTGCACACAAGCCGGCCACCGGGCCGAACGACGCGCGCCAGGTCGCGGATCACGTCGATCGGGCGGACGAGATAGTCGATGGAGACACAACAGACAGCGTCG
>CALKOE010000422.1 GCA_938091985.1 uncultured Acidimicrobiales bacterium
GTGCCGCTGACCTGACACTGCGACTCGCACGAAGCAAGGCCACTGTTGTCCACGTCACCACAGTGCTCACCCGTCACGCATCGCCCCCTACCCCGCCGTCGGCTGCCGAGATCACCGACCATCTCGCCGCCATCGGCATCCCGGCGACCCACGACGAGGGTCGGTTGATCCCGTTCGACACGTTTGCTCCAGAGGTCACAGTGGTGATCCCCACGGCCGGAGCGCCGCTCGACGACGGCACACCGGCGATCGACCGACTCCTCGAATGCCTGGGCGACCTCCCCGCTCGGATCACCGTGGTGATCGTCGTCGGCGACGAGTTCCGCGGCGACGCCGGCGCACTCGAAGGCAGTGGCCGCGTGGTGGTACGGCGCCCACCCGGGCCGTTCAACTTCTCCGCCGCTGTCAACCTCGGCGTGCTCGAAGCCCGGTCGGAGTTGGTCCTGCTCCTGAACGACGACACCGAGCCGGACGGCCATCGCTTCATCGACCAGATGGCGGTGCACCTCGCCGATCCGGGCGTTGCCGGTGTGGGGGCGCTGCTCACCTACCCCACCGGCACGGTCCAACACGCCGGTGTCGTGATCGACGACGCCCGGCCGCTGCACTCCTTCGTCGGATGGAACCCCTCCGATACGGCTCCCCACGGCGGGCACCTGGCCCGAGACGTCGTCGCCGTCACCGGCGGATGTCTGCTCGTGCGCCGAGCCGACTATCTCGCGGTCGGAGGTCTCTCGACGTCGTTTCCGCTGTCGTTCAACGACGTCGACCTCTGTATCCGTCTCGGTCGGGCCGTCGGCCGAATCGTGATCGAACCGGCCGCAACGCTTGTGCACCATGAAACTCTGAGCCGGGAGCCGGTGATCGCGCCTGAGGAGTGGGACCGCTGGATCCATCGCTGGGGCGAGATTGTCGACCCGTGGTATCACCCCGGTCACCGGCGCCCCGACGACCCCCACGCCCTCGCGAGAAACGCCGATCACCTCACTCCCGACGATGCCGAGTTGGAGTTGGTCACGACCCGGCGCCCGCTCCTTGCGTCGATCGTGCACCGCGGACGTCTCGCGCCCACGAGCCGCTGACGTATCGTCTCGACGTGCATCCCTTCGACGATCTCCCTGTGCCCGAAGGGCCCGATCCCATCGAGTCGGGCGACCCCTCGATGATGAGGGCCGAGATCTTGCGGCTGCGCGAGAGCATGCTCGGCGCCAACGGGCGCGTCGAAGTCCTGCGCGACCGCGTCGCCGAGCTCGAACAGCGCGAGAGCGAGCTCGACCGGGCCAACGCCCACCTCCACGCCGAACTCGCTCGCAACCCGGTGGCACGCATCGTCGGGGCTGTGCGACGACGACTGCCGGGCCGCGCATGAGCGCCCCACTCGATGATCTGCTCTCGGCCTACGGCCAACCGGTCGCGCCCCAGAAAGATCACCCACCAGCATCGTTCACGGTGATCGTTCGGACTCAGGGCTCCCGCCCCGATTCGCTCAACGAAGCCCTCGACTCCATCGCCGAGCAGACCCACCAGGACTTCGACGTGGTGATCATGGTCCATGGCGCCGACGACGCTCTGGCTGCCGCTCGCGCGTCGATCGGCGATCGGCTCGACGGGCGGCGGACCATCGCTGCCGTCGCAGGGGGTGGCCGCTCGGCCCCGCTCAACGCTGCGCTCGAGCATGTCAGCGGCACACACTTCTGTTTCCTCGATGACGACGATCTCGCGATGCCGGATTGGCTCAGCTCATTCGCCGCAGCGGCCGCAGCGCAGCCAGGAGCCATCGTCCGCGCGGTCACCGGGAGCCAGCGGTGGACGACCAGCGACGGCCAACCAACCCAGGCCGAAGGACCGGTCGAGCGTCCGTTCCCCGACCGATTCGATCTACTGGCTCACATGAGCCTCAATCTCACTCCGATCTGCTCGCTCGCGTATCCGCAGCGTGTGATCAGCGAACTCGGCCTGCGATTCGACGACGACCTCGCGGTCTACGAGGACTGGCTGTTTCTCATGCAGGCTGCGATGGCTGTCGGGGTCGTGTCGATTCCCGCGCAGACCTCGCTCTACCGTCGTCTCGATGCCGGCAACGCTGACAGCGTCGAGACCATCGCCACTTGGGAGACGGCCCATGCGACCGTCATCGACCGTCTGTCAGCTCGGCCGGTCCTGTTGCCGGCCGGCGATGCTCGCCGATTGGCCGGGACCCACTTCGTGATCGAGGGCCGCAGTCGATACGAGCAAGAGGCGCTCGACGCCCGCGCAACGATCGATCAGCTCACCCGCTCGCCATGGCGCTGGCTTCGCGCTTTCGCAAAGCGACTCGGGGGCGCCGTGCGAAGTCGGACTTCAGCGCCGCGACCATGAGCAACACCCAGTTGTAGGAGAACCAGAGCACGAAGCTCTCGGTGAGGTTCTCGATCACGAGGAAGAGCACGAGCGCCAGCCACGTCCACGTCGCCACCGACGGCCGGCGCCACGCTGCGGTCGCGCTGCCGTGAACGGCAAGCGCCACGATCACCAGAAACGGGATCAAACCGATGAGCCCGAGGCCGAGCCAGACCTCGAAGAAGCTCGCGTGCGCGCTCCCCCGTTCGAGGAGCGGGTCTGCTGCCGTGAACTCGGGATTGGCCCAGACGTTGAACCATCCGAAACCGTGCAGCGGGCGCTCGCCGATTCGGTCCCAGACAAGTCGCCAGATCGTGCGTCGCTGCGCAAACGTCGGCTCGCCCCAGAGCTGAGAGACCACCACCGCCGTTGCGATGATGCCGAGGCCGCCGAGGCCGATACAGGTCCACCGGACCCGCGGGCCGTAACGATCGCCGCCTGCTTTTGCCAGCACCACCAGGGCGGCGAGGCCCGCCGCCACCACGACAGCCAAGATCGCGGTGCGGCTCCCGCT
>CALKOE010000423.1 GCA_938091985.1 uncultured Acidimicrobiales bacterium
GGTCAGGATCGATCATCCGGTCGCTTGGGTCGTGGCCTTCTTCGTGATGGGCGCCTATTTCCAGCGGGCTCTCACCTTGTTCCACGAGGCCGCGCATCGTCTGTTGTTCACCAACCGCACACTCAACGACTGGGTCGGCGAGAAGTTCATCGGCTGGTTGGCCTTCGGCACCGGCGAGTCCAACTATCGCCTCGCGCACTCTCAGCATCATCGCGACGAGTTCGGCGAAAAGGAACCCGACTTCCCGCTCTACGCCCGCTACCCGATCCCACCCGACTCCTTGCGGCGAAAACTGGTGCGCGACGCCATCGGGGTGTCGGGTTGGAAGAACGTCAAGCCTTCGCTGGTGGGACTCTTCAAGAAGGGTCGGCGGGTTCGCGCGCTGCGCTTTCTTGGCGCACAGGTTCTGGTCTTCGGCGTCTTTGCGGTGTTCGGGCAGCCATGGCTCTACCTCTTCTTGTGGCTTCTGCCCTGGCTCACCTATTGGCGGGTGGCCAACCGGCTCCGAGCCCTTGCCGAACACGCGGGGATGACCCGCTCCGATGACCGTCGCCTGACCACCCACCACATCCAGCAAGGGTTCCTGTCGAAGCACGTCTTTCTCTCGCAGTCGATCGGCTATCACCTGGCCCACCACGTCGACTCGGGGGTCCCCATGGCCAACCTTCCGAAGCTTCATGCAGCCCTCGAGGAAGATGGTTATGTGACCGAGGCCATCACACATCGCGGCTACTGGGCGTTTTGGCGCACCCTCAGCCAGTCGCCTGGCTGACCTTGGCCGCACTCTCTGCCCGCAGCATCGTGGCATCAGTGCTGCTGGGTACTCTCCCGCCGCGTCTGCCCGGTCGCCTCCTCGTGGCCTTCGCCGAGGAGTTCGACGTGAAGCCCGGGGCGACCCGCGTCGCGTTGAGCCGGATGGTCGAGCGAGGCGAGCTCGTGCGAGAGGACGACGGTCACTACCGCCTCACCGGCCCGCTTCTCGATCGCCAGGAGCGGCAGGAAGCAGGTCTGGCTCCTGCGGTTCGCGAATGGTCGGGCGACTGGGAGATGTATGTCGTACGGGGCGGCGCTCGCGGCTCGGTCGACCGCGCCGCCCTGCGTCGAGCGGGCCAACACCTCGGACTTGGCGAACGGCGCGACGGAGTTTGGCTTCGGCCCGACAACCTCGATCCGCAACGACTGCCAGGAGCGCGAGCGGTTGTCGACAGCCAGGCCGACCGATTCGTGGCTCGTCCCGACGATGCGGCCACCGACCTCGCGGCAGAGCTGTTCGACCTCGCTGGATGGTCGGCGATCGCCGAGGGTCTGGTCGAAGAGATGGAGTCGGTCGAGTCATCACTTGCTGCGCAACGACCGGGCGCTCTCGCCGCCGGCTTCGAGGTCGCGGCGCGAACGCTGCGTCACCTCGTGGCCGACCCACTGTTGCCTGAGACGCTGGGTCCCGCCGATTGGCCGGCGGCCGCGTTGCGTCACCGATACGCGCGCTACGACCAGGAGTACCGCAGTCACTTGTCGGCCTTCTTCCGCAGCCGTTCTAGATTGGCCGGATGACTGATCGCTTCTATTTCCGTCAGCTGCTCTCCGGCCGAGACTTCGCCAAGGGCGATCCGATGGCCGCGCAGATGGTCAACTTCGTCTACGCGATCGGCGACCGTGAAACGGGCGAGGCGTTGTTGGTTGATCCGGCCTACGACGTCAACGGCCTCGTCGACGTGTTGGAGGCCGACGGCATGCGGTGCAGCGGCGTGTTGGCAACGCACTACCACCCCGACCACGTCGGTGGATCAATGATGGGGATGAAGCTCGAGGGCGTTGCGGAGTTGATGGAGCGCGTCGAGGTGCCGATCCACGTCCAGGCCGCCGAAGCCGATTTCGTGTCGAAGGTGACCGGGCTCAGCGAGGGAGCCTTGGTGAAGCACCAGAGCGGCGACAAGGTTTCCGTCGGTGCGGTGGAGATCGAGTTGATCCATACCCCTGGCCACACGCCGGGAAGTCAGTGCTTCTTCGTCGACGGGCGTCTCGTGGCCGGCGACACACTGTTTCTCGATGGCTGTGGACGCACCGACTTTCCAGGGTCGAGCCCCGAAGAGATGTACGAGAGCCTCACCCAACGGTTGTCGAAGGTGCCTGACGACGCGGTGCTCTACCCCGGCCATCAGTACTCAGTCGAGTCGTCGGCGACGATGGGGATCACGCGTGAGCGCAACATCGTCTTTCGGCCGAAGACTCGGGACCAGTGGTTGGCCGTCTTCGGGAGCTGACCCTCAGCTGAGGTCCTGCTGCCACATGTGCATGCAGTTGTCGCAGCTGTAGAACTCGACCTGGCTGAAACGGTCGAAGAGATCTCGGTGTCCGAGTCCCATGCACTTCGGGCAGTCGGCGGTCGGCCGCTCGTCGTCTCGAAGATCGATCTCGGGTTCGATCGACTCGGCGATCGACTCAGTGTCCGATTCGGCGTCCGAATCGGTGATGGAGTCGGCCGTGTAGACGCCGGTGTCGTTCGCTTCGGGCTCTTCGATCGGCGCCCTGTCGGCGAGGGCCGGGCCACCGTTCTCGGCGGTGAGCGGCACCATCGAGAGGCGGCTCAGCGGCGGAAGACCGCGAGTGGGCGGCAGTGCCACCTCTGGCACCTTTGTGGGCACCGCGGAGGAGACCTGGTTGCCGTAGGCATGACGAGCACGAAGTCCAAGACGCCATCGTGAGGGCTCGGGCTCGGATTCGTCGTAGAGATGAGAGATTTCGTGTGCGTCGCCGAGTTGGCCGCGAATCCCCGCGAGCGCCTTGGCCGGGTCGGCGACCGAGCTGCCGAGCGTGTCGTGATCGAGGTCTCGAAGGTCGATCACCCCATCGGCATCGAGCACGAAGTCGTCGACGCGTTCAGACCTGTCGTCTGTTCGATCGATCGCCGCGTTGCGCAACTTTCGAGCCAACGGTTCGTTGGATTGATCCCTGTTCTGCACTCTGTCCTCCACCACTTTCGCCTCGAACGGGTGGGCCACACCCGTGAGACCAAAGGTAGGGAGTAGGCGGTGTATCGGGCATGAGCCGAATGACCTATTTCGTTGCCAGGGAGGCGATTTCGGCGGCTGACCAACCCTTCGCCACGCCGGGCGCGGCCAGCAGGGCGTCGGCGAGTTGGTCGACCGGCGCTGTGTGGACCTCGAGGAGACCTCGCAGAA
>CALKOE010000424.1 GCA_938091985.1 uncultured Acidimicrobiales bacterium
GGGCTCGTGCGCCGAAGCTGGTCACCGCCGAGATGGTCAAGCAGATGCGGCCCGGCTCGGTGCTCGTCGATGTCGCCATCGACCAGGGTGGCTGCTTCGAGACCTCTCGACCGACCACGCACTCCGACCCGACCTACGTCGTCGACGACGTGGTGCACTACTGCGTGGCCAACATGCCTGGCGGGGTCCCAAAGACCTCGACCTACGCGCTGAACAACGCCACACTGCCTTTCGTTCTGGCGATCGCCGACAAGGGGATCGAGCAGGCCCTGCGTGACGATGTGCACCTGCGCAACGGCCTGAATGTCCACGCCGGGCTGCTCACCGAGCAGCACGTGGCCGACGCCCAAGGGCTCGACTACACCGACCCGCTCGTCGCGCTCGGTTGAGCGACTACTCGGTGATGCCGAAGCGCTGGAGGCCGTAGGCCTCGATGGCGTTGCCGCGCAGCACCCGGTAGCACTCCTCAGCGTTCATGCCGACGGCGGCGAACATCGAGTGGGCGACCTTGCGCGAGTGCGGGAAGGTGCCATCGGAGTGCGGGTAGTCGGTCTCGAACAGGATCTGATCGAGGCCCACTTCTTCACGCTGCTTCAGCCCGACGAGGTCGTCGAAGATGCAACCGAAGATGCGACCCTTGGCGATCTCGCTCGGGAGCGGACCCGAACCGCCGACACCACCGCGTCCCTCGCGGAAGACCGAATCCATCCGCTCCATCTGGAACGGCATCCAGCCGACCTGGCTCTCGGCGTAGGCGATCTTGATCTTCGGGAAACGCTGGAGCGTGCCGGAGAACACCCAGTCGACGAACGAGCCCTCGGCGTTTTGAGCGTAGAGCGACATCGAAGTGGCGAGCGGGGCATCGGGAGATGTGGTCGGCATCGAGGACGACGAACCGATATGCATCGACACGGTCACGTCGGCGTCCTCGCAGGCCTTCCAGAGCACGTCCCAGTCGCCGCTGTACATCGTGGCGCAGCCGAGCTTCGAGGGGTTCTCCGAGAACGCGATGGCGTAGCTGCCCTTGTCGGCGCAACGCAGCACCTCTTCGGCGGCCAAGGCCGGATCCCAGAGCGGCACGAGGGTGAGCGGGATCAGTCGACCCTTGCCGGCGCCGCCGCCCCAGTCGTCGATGATCCAATCGTTGTAGATCTTCAGGCACTGGAGCGCGAGGTCCTTGTCGTCACGCTCGAGGAAACCCTGGCCGCAGAAGCGGGGAAAGATGTTCGGGTAGTTGATGGCCGCCTCGACATGGTTCAGATCCATGTCGGCGAGCCGGTCGGTCTGGTTGTAGGTGCCCGGACGCAGATCTTCGTAGACGGCAGCCACATTGCGCTGTTCGTCTCGAGGCACACCGGCGGGACCGTGGAGGAATCCGGTGGGGGTGACGCTGTCCTCGTAGAGCCACACATCGCACATCTGACCGTCGGGGTCGTTGCGCTCGAAGCCGTAGTGGCCTCCTTCGAACTTGAGGCGCACCTTCTCCTGGACGACCCTTGGCCCGCGATCGCGCACGCTTGCCGGGAGCTGCTGCTGCCAGAGATCCTTCGGCTCCATGACATGGTCATCGACCGAGATCATCAGCGGGAGTTCTTCTTCAGCAGGGGTGACGTTGTCGTGGGAACCGGTGCTCATTTCCCCAATCTAGCGATTGGCGCCCGAGGAGCCAGTATGGGGAATGACATCCGATGAGCCCCGACCGATCCGCAAGGTCGGAGATCCCGACACCATCACCATCTCCGGCGCAGTCGGCAAGACCTTCACCGTCGGCCGCCGACCCGGACCGTTGGCGACACTGCTCGGCGACGCCCACCCGACTGGCGACCATGCGACCGTCCACAGCGGCGACGGTCTGTTCCACGCGTCGATCCCCATGGACGTGCTGCGCCATGGCGTGATCTCCGAGGAGGGGCGCCTCAACCTGCCGAATCCGCGCACGCAGTGCTGGTTGGTGAAAGATGTGCGCCAGATCGAAGTGACCGATGGCCGCCAGCCGGACAGCCTCCCTGAAGAGGAACGAGCCAAGACCTGACCGCACCGCTGCAGTTGAGGTCAGACTCCAGTTGTAGCGGGGGTCAGACTCCAGTTGTAGCGGCGGCAGTTGTAGCGGCGGCTTTGAGGAGGGCTTCGTTGGGTTCGGGCGGCAGTTCGAGCAGCGGCTCTGCGATCTCGGCGTGGGTCGGGCCGTACTGCTCGGCGATCGGAGCCAGGGCACCCATGTCGAATCCGTAGAGCTCGGCACAGTTCGTGGCCAACACCTTCTGGATGTCGTCGCTGCTCATCCCTTCGAAGACCTGTCGTAGGTGTTCGCGGGTGAACGGGAACGTGCCCTCCCGGTGGGGGTAATCCGAGCCCCACATGAACTTGTCGATGCCGAGTTCGAGCGCTGCGGCCGCATCCTCCTGACCAGGCTGGCTGACGCCGAGCCAGCAGTTCTGTTGGAAGTACTCGGTGGCCGACTTCGAGAGGACGTGGCTCTCGTCGTACTTGAGTTCACCGGTGCGCCCGGTGGTGCGAATCTGCTCGAGCACCGAATCCATACGCTTCAACATCGGCGGAAGCCACGCAGCACCCTGCTCGGTCATCACGAACTTGAGGCCGGGGAATCGCTCGAAGACACCGCTGAGCAGAAACTGTCCGAATGGGCGGTGCGAGTAGTGGCTCACATCCATGATGAAGAGCAGGTCGGCTGACGGGTAGTCGCCGTAGTCAGGCGCCCCGGTTCCACCGTGGAGATTCACGATGACATCGCGCTCCTCACACGCAGCCCAGATCGGGTCGTAGACGGGGTCGTGCAGCGGCGCGAGCCAGTCACAGTCCGGCGGAAGATTCGGCAGGAGCATTCCACCCCGCAAGCCGTTGTCCGCGATCCAGTGAATGTCCTCGATGGCGTCGCCGATGTCGTTGAGGAAGATCTGACCGATCCCGGCCCGCTGCTCGGGGAAGCGGTCGCAGAAATCTTTCATCCAACGGTTGTGGGCCCGCACGCCGGCCAGACGCTTGGCATAATCCTCTGCCTTCGGCGGCTTCGCGAAGAGTACGAAGCTCGGGAAGAACGGCGGAATCGTGTTGGGAAACACCACCTCGGCAATGACGCCGTCGTCCCACAGGTCCTTGTTCCGGGCGTCGTCATCCCAGTTGCGGATTCGCCACCCATCTTGAAGGTCACGCCAGGCGTTCTTGTAGCCGCCTCGCCATTCGTCGAACTCTTCGTGCCAGACGGGATCGAGGTACTCGCGGTACTGGGCGTGGCTGCCACCAGCGTGGCAGTCGGCGGAGATGATCGTGTAGCGCTCGGTCATCTACAAATGTTCGCGCAAATGGTCAGTTCAGCACCATCTCGCCGCTGACCCGCTCGATGATCAGGCAGCGGCCCGCGTGCGGCGAAGCATCGGGTCGGCCAGCGCCAGTGCACGATCTGCGACTCGTAGTACCCGGCCCGCGGCACCGGCGGAGTCGGCATCCACGAGATTGCCCATGACCTGCAGCGTGATGTCGGCGATTGTCTGAGTGCCCACGGCGACGCGCAGGCCGCTCCGGAGGATGAACGGGTGGCCGATCAAGAAGCTGAAGCGACGCCCGGTCCGCAGAAAGGCATCGAAGCGTTCGCCGATCAGGCGGTCGTATTCCTCCGGCGCCGACGCCGGGTCGCTCACGAAGAGGTCAGCGGCGAGCATGCCCGACTCGAGTCCGTAGTCGATGCCCTCACCGTTCATGGGATTGACGAGCCCCGCGGCATCGCCGATCGCAACCCACCCCGGACCGTGGCGGCGCTGGGTGCTCATCGGAAGACGCCATGCCCTCGGGCGCTCGAGATTCTCGCCGAGATCCCATTCGTCCTGCACGAGACCGCGAGAGTTCTCGAGCAGGTTGTTGAGGTTGAGCTTCTTGAAGCCCTTCATGGTCGAGAGCGCACCCACGCCGATGTTGACGGTTCCGTCGCCGGCCGGGAACATCCAGCCGTAGCCGGG
>CALKOE010000425.1 GCA_938091985.1 uncultured Acidimicrobiales bacterium
GTCGCCATCTCGAGCATGTTGACGTTCTCGCTGCCGAGAACGGCCGCACACACCGGCTCCAGTCGGCCTTCGCCGATGCCGAGGTCTTCGGCCATGTCGACATAGTTGTTGGGCCGGATCGCGACCATCACCTGGGCGTAGACGGTGTTGAGCGAGCTACGCGTGGCCCGAACGAGGTTGACGCTGCCGCCGGTGCCGCCACGAACGTTCCAGCGGCCACCACAGATCTGCGGTTCTTCGATCTGGATGCGCGACGGCGCATTCCAGACGCTGGTGACCGGTCGGCCGCTCTGGAGCCACTCGGCGAGGGCGATCGGCTTCATCGACGAGCCGGCCTGTCGTCCGGTGCCAGATGAGAGGTTGAGCTTCGAGAAGTCGCCGCCACCGAAGAAGTCACGCCCGCCGACCATGGCCAGCACGTGGCCGTCGTCGGCCGAGGTGGTTCCGAGGGTGATCACCGCTGCATCGGGGTTCTGTCTGCCGTCGGCCGCGATGTCAGGCAGTTCCCGAGCGACGGCGGCCTCGGCATCGGCCTGGAGCTCGAGATCGATCGTGGTGTGGATGTCGAGGCCACCCTCGAACAGGAGCCGGGCCCGTTCCTCGCGGTTCTCGCCGAAGAGTTCGTTGTCGAGGAACCACTGCTTGACGTCGTCGATGAAGTGGGCAGCCGGATACCGCTCCTCGAGGAGCGGAATGTCCTCCACGAGCTCGATCGGCTGCAGCAGCGCCCGGTTGTACGCGTCTTCGGTGATGTACTCGTTGGCCAGCATCCGCAAGAGCACGAGGTCTCGGCGGTCGCGGGCGGCTTCGTAGTTGTCGTAGGGGTTGAAGCGGCCAGGTGCCTGGATGAGTCCGGCGATCGTTGCGGCCTCGACGAGCGAGAGCTCGGTCACCTTCAGGCACTCGCGGTCGTCCTGCTCGGCGACGCTCAGCTGGCGGGCGCAGTCGGGCGGGCCGAAGTATTCGCGAGCGGCTGCTTCGACGCCGTAGGCGCCGTTGCCGAAGTAGACCCAGTTGAGATAGCGCCCGAGGATGAACTCCTTGCTGAAGTTCTGCTCGAACCGTCGAGCCATGAAGATCTCTTCGACCTTGCGGCTCGCAGTCTGATCAGAGCGCTCGAGGAAGACGTTGCCCACGTACTGCTGGGTGATCGTGGATCCGCCCTGGCTGATGCCGCCGGCACTCACATTGGACCGTGCCGCACGCAGGATTGCCTTGAAGTCGACGCCGGAGTGATCCCAGAAGCGCTCGTCCTCGATTGCCACTACGGCGTTGTAGACGAGCTCGGGAACCTGCTCGAAGAGGATGTCGGTGCGGTTCTGCTCGCCCCGCAGATCGGTGATCGTGGTGCCGTTGCGGTCGAAGATGCGCGACGACTGGGCGGTCTCGAGTTGGTCGACGGAGAAGTCCTCGCCGAACAGGGTTTCGAAGTCTTTGGTTTCGTAGCTACAGGCCGCGGCCACGGAGGCCACGGCAAGGAGCGCGAGAAGAAGGCGACGAGTGCGGCGCATGAGCAGCCATTCTGGTCGCGAATACGCGGCGATCCACGGCAGGAGGGTGTGAACCTCCATATTCCGATCGAGCGAGCCCGCTCCCACCTATCCTCTGAGCCGTGACTGCAGGATCCGGTTCCGCCATCCTCGACGACCTTCGGGCGCGAGGGCTCATCCAGGACATGACTGATGAGGCCGCGCTCCGGACCCGTCTCGACGAGGGGCCGATCACGCTGTATTGCGGCTTCGACCCCACGGCGGACAGCCTCCACATCGGCAATCTCGTCCCGCTGCTCGTCCTGCGCCGGTTCCAGGAGTTCGGCCACCGGCCCGTTGCCTTGGCCGGAGGCGCCACAGGAATGGTCGGAGATCCCTCGGGGCGCTCCGACGAGCGCAATCTGCTCGACTCCGACACGCTCGCGAACAACCTCGCGGCGATTCGCGATCAGCTCGCGCTGATCGTCGATGTCAACGACGCCGGCCTGCTGGTCGACAACCGCGAGTGGACGGTGGGGCTCGGCGTGCTCGACTTCCTCCGCGACGTCGGCAAACACGTCACGGTCAACACCATGTTGGCCAAGGAGTCGATCAAGAGCCGCCTCGACGGCGAGCACGGCATCTCGTTCACCGAGTTCAGCTACATGCTGCTGCAGGCGAACGACTACGTGGAGTTGTTCGATCGTCACGGATGCGAGCTCCAGGTGGGTGGCTCCGATCAGTGGGGCAACATCACGGCGGGCATCGACATGATTCGGCGTCGGCATCACGCCCATGCCCACGGTCTGACGATGCCGCTGGTCACCCGAAGCGACGGAGCCAAGTTCGGCAAGACCGCCGACGGAGCTGTGTGGCTGTCTGGCGATCGAACGCTTCCCTATGAGTTCCACCAGTACTTCTTGCGCACCGATGACCGAGACGTGGAGCGCTTCCTCTTGCAGTTGACGCTCCTGCCGGTCGCTCGCGTCGCCGAGGTGATGGCCGAACACAACGCCGCGCCCGAGTCCCGCACCGCCCAGGGGGTGCTCGCTGACGAGGTCACCGCCCTATTCACGGCCCGACAGAGGTGAGGCGAGCTCGCCTTGCCGCCGGCGCATTGTTCGGTGGCGGCGATCTCGATGCCGAGGCGCT
>CALKOE010000426.1 GCA_938091985.1 uncultured Acidimicrobiales bacterium
GCAACGGCGGGCTGGCAGGATCGCCCGCTCGGCGATTCGCCGGTCTACGTGATGCCGTCCACGAGCGGCCTCAACGCCCATGCGCAGCTCCCCGACCTCACCGAGCACCTGCGGAGCGCGATCCTTGGTCCATGAGCCGGCTCGGTCGAATTTCGCGAATGCTGATCGAGCTCGCAGCCATTTCGGCGCTCGCGGCCGGGTGTACCGCTGTCGACGAGCCCGGTTCGCGCGGACCTGATCGCTCATCGACGACCACCACGCTGCCGGCCGAGGCGTCGGCACCCATCTCGTTGTCGTGCGGCACGGGCGGGGCGGGAGGCGAGGTAGACACGGCGCTGTCCGCCCCACACCAGGCGGCCATCGACGATGCGCTCCGCGCACCCGAGTTCCACGGACTCGACATCTCCGTCTCCATCTGGATCGACGGCCACGGCGAGGTGGTCGCCACGCTGCGATCGGCGCCCGTTTCGGCGCTGGTGGCCGACATGCTGACTCGCAGCGACAACGAGACCGACGAAGCACTCCTGCGAGAGGCGGGCGACGGCAGCACCGCCACCGGGATCACCGCCGTCGACTCGGTGCTGCAGGCCGTTGCCGCCGCCCCCTGGGGTAACGAGCTCCGCGCGGGCCTTCCGGTTGCCGGTCGCACGGGGACCCTGGCCGGGCGGCTGGGCGGCCAGACCACACGAGGCAATGTCACCGCGAAAACCGGTTCGATCATCGGCGGGCAGGCCCTCTCGGGCTATGCGACCACAGCGGAAGGCCGCGAGATG
Source organism: uncultured Acidimicrobiales bacterium (assembly GCA_938091985.1). GTDB lineage: Bacteria > Actinomycetota > Acidimicrobiia > Acidimicrobiales > Aldehydirespiratoraceae > JAJRXC01. Next base: position 774 of record CALKOE010000426.1, read on the forward strand.
GTCTTCTCCATCATCGTCAACGGAGACGCTGTGAGCGCGCGGGCGGCTCGGCCGGCGATCGATGCCCTGGTGACCGCGGCGGTCGGCGAGACCTGACCGGCAGTCTCTCTCCCCTAGGCGGGAGCGAGGCCTTCGAGGGCTTCGTCGATGTCGACGCCCGGGAACGGCATCAGCGCAATCGCGGGGCAGGTGATGCCGTTGTCGATGTAGCGCTGAAGATGGGCGCGGCACTCGTCGTAGCTGCCGTGAACGATCAGCTCGTCGATGATGTGGTCGGGGATCTTCTCGAGCGCACCCTTGCGATCGCCGGCCGCCCACTGCTCCCAATGCTCACCGAGCGCGTCGCCGCGGCCCATCCATTCGTGGAAGGCCTTGTAGACGGGCACATTGAGATATGCGGCAGCCGCGAACTTGCCGGTGGAACGCGCCGACTCCGTGTCGGTTGTCGGAGCGACGAAGATCCGGGCGACCATCTCGGCATCGGGGTTCTCGGCTCGAACGACGGCGGAGACCGTGGCGACATTGTCGGCCGAGAGCCAGTTGACGATCGCGCCGTCGGACTCACGACCGGCCATCTTGAGCATTCCTTCGCGAAGCGCGGCGACGAGCACCGGCACGGGCTCCTCGGGCACCAGGCCGAGGCGGAACCCCTTCACCGAGAACGAGACGTAGTCCTCCGTGATCTTCTCGCCCGTGAGCGCCGCCTTCACGAACCGCACCATGTCTCGGGTCTGCTTGAACGGTTCCTCGAAGGGCACACCGTTCCAGCGCTCGACGATGACGTCCGATGACGAACCGATGCCCAAAACGAAGCGGCCCGGGGCGGCTGAGGCCATCCCGGCGGCGGATTGCGCCATCAACGCCGGACCGCGGGTGAACGCAGGGAGAATTGCGGTGCCCAGCCGCATGCTGGGCGCCCACACCGAACTGAGCGCCAGCGGTGTCAGACCGTCGGCGCCCATGGCCTCGGCCGACCACAGATCGGTGTAGCCGAGCGATTCCAGGCGCTGAATCCGGTCTTTTTGTGCGTGAAGAGGCTGGCCGTCGAACGGAACGGTCATGCCATAGCGAGGTGCAGACATGGGCTGATCCTGCCACGCCGGACCCACTGTCACACCCCTTCTGCATGATGTGTCCATGACCAACCAGCTCACCCTCATCACCCCCCACCGCAGCTGGCGCCTCGATCCCCGCACCAAGCAACGGGGCCTCGATGGCGTCGCCGCCGCTCGTGCCGTGCTGCACGAGTCTCGGATCAACGCCCGTGAAGCCGCCCTCGCAGAAGGCGAATCCCTCGAACTCCACGCCGACGCGGCCTGATCGAGCGCAAGTATCGCCAGACTGGTCGCCGTGAACCGACTCGCTGCGTTGTTGACCCTCTGTCTGTGCCTCGGCGCCTGCACCGACGACGGCGGTACGGCGGTGGAGGCCCCGACTCCGACGACCGACGAGGGCAACCAGACCACCGTCCCGGATCAGACGGCCCTCGAACCCAACGCCACGGTCGAGCGAATCGTCGATGGTGACACCCTCGTCGCCATCATCAGCGGAGAGCGTGAGCGGGTCCGACTGCTCGGCATCGACACACCCGAGTCTGTGGCAGAGAACCGCCCCGACCAGTGCTACGGCGAAGAGGCCAGCGCCTATCTGAAGGGTCTGCTGCCCGAGGGCTCCGACATCACCCTGATCCTCGACGAAGAGGCGCGAGATCAATACGACCGGCTCCTGGCCTATGTCGTGCGCAGCAGCGACGACCTCTTCGTCAACCTCGACCTGATCGAGCAGGGCTATGCCGGTGTGTTGATCTACAACCCCAACGATCACTACGAATCGCTGTTTCGTTCGGCCGAGCGCGACGCCATCGAAGCCGACGCCGGCTTGTGGGGCGTGTGTGGCGGCCCCGAC
>CALKOE010000427.1 GCA_938091985.1 uncultured Acidimicrobiales bacterium
TGCCGCCCGAACTCGCCGCGCTCCTCGCCGACGAATCACTTTGGGAACCGCTGGACCCTGCGGTCGAGAATGCGATCGCTGCGACAATCAGCGCCGAAGCGGTGTCGGTGGCACCCGTCGTTTCGATCACGTCGGGCTCGCGGTGGAGGAATCGCCTCGTCATCGGTGCGGCGGCGGCCGTGCTCTTCTTGGTGGGTATTGCATTCGTGAACGGCGGTGATGCGGACCCGACGTCGATCGAAGTGGCACTCGAGGCCACCGAACTGGCGCCCGATGCCTCTGGTGCTGTGACCATCGCGGAAACGCCGCTGGGCACGCGACTGATCCTCGATGTGGCCGGGCTGCCGCCGGCCGCTCCAGGGCAGTACTACGAGGCGTGGATGCGGACCGGACCCGAGGCGGGCGTCAGCGCTGGGACCTTCCATCTTCGTGGTGGTGACGGTGAGATCGAACTGTGGGCGGGCGTGACTCTCGACGCATATCCGCTCTTCACGATCACGATTCAGGACGAGGCTGACCCTCTCAGTAGTGGTCGGGTCGTGTTGAAGGGCCGCGTCGCTGAGTAGACCCGATAACATTTAGTGTTCGATCTTGAGTGAGCAGGAACGCAATGGCTGTCCCGAAGAAGAAGATGTCGAAGTCGAAGAGCCGGAGCCGCAAGGCATCGGCTTGGCGCGTTGGCACCACGGCTCGTAGCGCCTGCCCGCAATGCGGCTCGACAAAGCGCCCGCACCGGGCCTGCGGCAACTGCGGTTGGTACGCCGGCCGTCAGGCCATCCAGGTCGACTGAGTCGATGCTGCCCATCGCAGTCGACGCCATGGGCGGCGACCATGCGCCGGGAGAGATCGTCGCCGGAGCTCGTCGGGCTGCTGATGAACTGGGCATCCCTGTCGTTCTTGTCGGTCGTTCGGCTGACATGTGCGACACCGGTGGTCTCGAGGTCATCGAAGCCAGTGAAGTGATCGCAATGGACGCGGAGCCCGGCTCCAGCGTCCGCAAGATGAAGGACTCCTCTCTGGTGCGCGCCGCGGAAGCGGTGCGCGACGGTCAGGCGTCGGCCCTGGTCTCAGCCGGCAACACCGGTGCGACGATGGCTTCTGCCTTGCTGCGTATGGGGCGCATCAAGGGAATAAATCGCCCCGCGATCGCCACGCCGATCCCGGTCCCCGGGTCGACCCCCACCACGCTCCTCGATGCCGGCGCCAACTCCGAATGCAAACCCGAGTGGCTGGTGGAGTTCGCCCAGATGGGCGCCGTCTACGCCCGCGACCGGTTCGCGATCGAGACACCGCGTGTCGGTCTGCTGTCGATCGGCGAGGAAGCCGGCAAGGGCAGTCCGTTCGTGAAGGAGTGCTTCGAGCTTCTTTCCGACCCGGCATGGGCCGCCAATGCTGGTGCCGAATGGATCGGCAATGTCGAGGGTCGCGACGTGATGACCGACGAGGTCGATGTGATCGTCACCGACGGATTCACCGGCAATGTCACCCTCAAGACCCTCGAAGGTGCAATGAAGGCGCTCATCGGCCGCCTTCTCGTGGCGATCGACACCGACGACGACACCCGCGCCGCTGGTGCTGCCCTCGGCCCTGCACTCGATGCAATGGTCTCCGAGCTGCACCCCGATTCGGTCGGCGGTGCCCTTCTGCTCGGTGTGAAGGGGGTCTGCGTGATTTCGCACGGCTCGAGCTCCGCCGATGCGATGGTCAATGCGATTCGGGTTGCCTCCGAGATGGTCGAAGTCGAGATGGTCGACCACCTCTCTGCCGCCGCACGCCCGGCTGAGCAAGTCTGAGTCGGACTGAATTCAGTCCTGTGCACATAAATGTGGCGCAGAGAAGCTGAAATCAGTCTTCACAAGCGCACAAGCGAACGGCCCCGGTAGTGTTTGCTCCGGTTCAAGCATCTATGGAGGGGTGACGTGCCCGCAGAAACTCATGTTGAGCAGGGTCCGATCGGTCGTGACGAAGTTCTCACCATCGTGAAAGACCAGCTCGCCGACATCCTCGAAGTCGAGCCGTCGAGCATCAACGAGGGCGACGCGTTCGCAGAAGACCTCGACGCTGACTCGCTGGCCCTGATCGAGCTCGTCGAAGGACTCGAAGAAGAGCTCGCCGAGCGAGCCTCCGGATTCCGCATCGATGACGAAGATCTCGAAGATCTGCGCACTGTGCGCGACGCCGTCGACTACGTCCTCGCCAAGCTGGGTTGAGGCTCTGGCTTCGCCGTCCACTGCTGTTTCGCTCGAAGAGCGGATTGGGTACCGATTTGTCGACCCTCAGCTCTTGCAGACAGCGCTGTCGCATCGATCGTGGTGCTCCGAGCACGACGGCGAACCCTCCAACGAACGACTCGAGTTCCTCGGCGACGCGGTGCTCGGCCTGGTTGTCACCGACGCGCTCTACTCTCGGTTCCCCGCTGAGCCCGAGGGTCAACTCGCAAAAACTCGGGCGGCCGTGGTGAGTTCCGCCACGCTCGCCGAGGTCGGTGCCCATCTCAGGCTCGGCGACGACATGCGCCTGGGCAAGGGTGAAGCCGCTTCCGGCGGTTCCGAGAAGTCATCGATTCTCGCCGACGCCGTCGAGGCGGTGATCGGCGCCGTGTATGTCGACGGTGGTATCGAGCCGGCGCGCGAACTCGTGCTGAGAGCCCTCGACGACCGCATTTCAGACGCAGCGACGCGCCCCGGCGCTCGCGATTACAAGACACGCCTCCAAGAACTCGCAGCCGCTGACGGGCATCGCCCGCCGGACTACGAGATCACCGAGAGCGGGCCCGACCATGTCAAGCGGTTCGAAGCAACCGTGCGTATTGGCGGCGAAGTACGAGGAACCGGCGACGGTTCGTCCAAGAAAGAAGCAGAGCAACGGGCGGCCCGTGCCGCATGGGACGCCCGCTCGCCCGAGGATGGAGCATCCGATGTTTGAGCTACCTGAAGTTGAGACCGTTCGACGTGATCTCGACAAAGACCTCGTGGGAAAGAAGGTGAAGGATGCCGACGCCATGAGCATGAAGACGCTCGGGCGCTACAAGAACCGTAAGGCCTTCACCTCGCAGCTCGAGGGTATGAAGATCACCTCGGTCGAGCGCAAGGGCCTCTTCATCACGATCGTGCTCGACGGTGACTCGACACTGGTGGTCGATCTCGGCTCCTCGGGGTCGCTGCGTCGCAATGCCAACAAAGACGCAGTCCTGCCGGACACCGAGATCGTCATCACCTTCACCCAGCACGGTCAGCTCCGCCTGATCGACGCCGAGGGCACCGCCCAGGCATTCATCGTCGACACCGACGCATTGGCCGACGAGCTGCCTGAGCTCGACGGCTACGGCCTCGACCCTGTCGAAGAACCCGTGTCGTGGACGACCTTCGGGCGCACCCTGCTCAGCCATCACACGAAGCTCAAGACGTTGCTCACCGACTCATCGTTCGTGGTCGGGATCGGCGACATCTATGCAGATGAGGTGCTGTTTCACGCGGGTCTGCGTCATGACCGCCTGAGCGACTCGCTCTCGAGCCAAGAGATTCGTAGGCTCCACCGCTCGCTCGTTGGCACGCTTCACGACGCCATCAAATACCGCGGGACATCGGTCGAGGCTCGACCCTTCATCGACCCGTTCGGTCAGCCCGGCGAGTTCGCTGATCACCTCGAAGTGTGGGGCAAACACGGCGATCTCAGTGGCCGAAGCCGGCTCCCGATCGAGCGTGTGAAGTTCGGTGGGTCCTGGACCTACTACTGCACGACCCAGGTCTGAGGGAACCCGGCAACCCTTCGGGTTGCTT
>CALKOE010000428.1 GCA_938091985.1 uncultured Acidimicrobiales bacterium
GGTGAACAGCACCGAGAGATGCGGATCATGATGTCGTCGAGGCCCTCGACGTGGACGCCCGCCGAACCGGTAGCCCGGCGTTTCGCCCCGAGACGTCGACTGACGTTGGCCGGGAGCCGAGACTGCTCCTCCTCGGACTCAGCCGCAGGCTCATCGCCGCGCAACTCCTTCGCGATGCGGTCGGCGACGGTCGACCCGGCGACGTGTCCCTCCCCGATCGCGGCGAAGAGCGACTCTTCGTCGGTGTAGTTCAGCTGCTCCGTGACCTGGAGAAATACCGGTTCCTTGAGGATGCGCTGCGCCGGCAGGCCTTCTCGGCGCAGCGACGACAGCATCTCCTCACGACCATGCTCGATCGCATCTTCGCGACGCTCTCGGGTGTACCACTGCTTGATCTTGTTGGCGGCCCGACGACTGGCGACGAATTTCAGCCAGTCACGACTCGGCCCGGCGCCCTCCACCTTTGAGGTGAAGATCTCGACGCTGTCGCCCGACTCGAGCCGGGTGTCGAGCGGCACGAGCCGGCCGTTGACCTTCGAGCCGATGCAGGCGTGGCCGACATCGGTGTGGATCGCGTAGGCGAAGTCGACGGGCGTCGCCCCGACGGGAACCTCGACGACCCTCCCCTTCGGGCTGAATACGTAGACCTCGTCCTGATCGAGGTCGAACTTCAGATTGCTCATGAACTCCGACGGGTCAGAGGTCTCCTGCTGCCACTCGACGATGCGGTTGAGCCAGGCCATCTCATTGCCGGCCTCGCCGTCCTTGTAGTCGGAGTGGGCCGCCACGCCGAATTCGGCGCGCTGATGCATCTCCCGCGTGCGGATCTGCACCTCGATCGACTTGCCCTGCGGCCCCACCACTGTCGTGTGCAACGACTGGTAGAGGTTGAACTTCGGCATTGCGATGTAGTCCTTGAAGCGACCCTGCACCGGACGCCACGTCGCGTGAATCGAGCCGAGCGCGCCGTAGCACTCCCGCACGGAGTCGACGATCACTCGGATGCCCACGAGGTCGAAGATCTCGTCGAAGCCTCGCCCCTTCACGACCATCTTCTCGTAGATGGACCACAGGTGTTTCGGGCGGCCGTCGATCTGCGCCACGATGCCGAGTTCGGCGAGGCGGGCCTGCACGTCGCCCAACACCTGCGCGAGAAAGAGGTCGCGCTCGGGGGCCCGCTGCTGGATCATCTGGTCGATCTCGGCGTAGCGCCGCGGATGCAGGGCAGCGAACGAGAGATCCTCCAGCTGCATCTTCATTTCCTGCATGCCGAGGCGATGGGCCAGGGGTGCGTAGACATCGAGTGTCTCGCGAGCGGTTCGTTCCTGCTTGAAGGCGGGCAGCGCGGCGACTGTGCTCAGGTTGTGGAGTCGATCGGCGAGCTTGATGATCAGCACCCGCATGTCGGACGCGATCGCCACGATCATCTTGCGCATCGTGGCTGCCTGCTGCAGCTCCTTCGAGTCGTATTTGACGCGCTCGAGCTTGGTCACTCCATCGACGATGCGAGCCAGGTCGGGGCCGAACTCCTTCTCCAGTTGCGAGAGGCCCACGTGGGTGTCTTCCACGGCGTCGTGCAGCAGCGCCGCTGCGATCGTGATGTCGTCGATGCCCTGCCGGGCGACGATCGTGGCCACCGCAACCGGGTGGCGGATATAGGGCTCGCCCGACTTTCGGTACTGCCCTTCATGGGCCGCCAGCGCGAGCTCGAACGCACGCTCGATGACCGAGGTGTCGCCCTTGGGATGATGATGTTCGTACGCCGCGAGAAGACCAGCGATCTCTTGCGATCGCGAACGATTCGGACCGCGCCGCCAAGGAAGCACGCGCGTGACAGCCGGCATTCAGTCGTCCTCCACCGTGACGACGGCTTCGACCCGAGCACCGTTGAGACGGTCGCGGCCGGCGAGAAATGCGATCTCGAGCAAGAAGGCGAATCCCATGAGCGAGCCTCCGTGGCGAGCGACCAGTTCAGCCGTCGCCGCTGCCGTGCCTCCGGTAGCGAGCACATCGTCGACCACCAGCACCCGATGACCCGGCCCGATCGCGTCGGTGTGCATCTCGAGCGTGTCGGTGCCGTATTCGAGTCCGTAGTCGATCGACGATGTGAGGTAGGGCAACTTGCCGGGCTTGCGCACCGGCACGAACCCGATGCCGAGTTCACGAGCAACCGTGATCCCGAAAAGGAATCCACGGGCCTCGATGCCAACGACCACATCGGGCACGTCGATGCTCCAGGGACTTGCCATCGCTTCGACCGCTGTGCGGAACCCCCCAGGGTCGGCGAGCAACGGCGTGATGTCTTTGTAGACGATTCCGGGCTCGGGGAAGTCGGGAACGTCTCGGATCAGGCCCTGAACGAGGCCGGTGGCGGGCATTGCACCACCGTACCGTCCTCAGCCCTTCTTCTTTTTCTTCCTCGGCCTCGGCGGGGCGTTGGTCGCCCTTGCCCGGTCGGCCGTGGGCCGAGCCGGGGCCGAGCCGCCCAGCGCAACGTCGTCGGCCGAGACGGCTCGGGTGGAGTCGCCGACGAGACCTCGGGCCTCGACCTTTCGCAGAACGGCCAGGTTCGCTTCCTCACGGCTCTTCATGAACGCAACGAGTGAAGAGGCGACGAAGATCGACGAGTAGGAGCCGACGAGGATGCCGATCAGCAGTGCGATCGCGAACTCCTGGAGCGTCAGTGCGCCGAGGAAGAACGAGCCGACGACGAGCATGGATGCGACCGGCAGCATCGAGGTGATCGA
>CALKOE010000429.1 GCA_938091985.1 uncultured Acidimicrobiales bacterium
TCAACATCGCGATGGTCATCTCCGCCACCGCGTCCTTGTTGCGGCCCGGCGTGTGGATCACGGGGATTCCCGACGCGGTCGCCGCCACCACATCGACGTTGGTCGGGTCGCCTCGTGTGGATCCGATCACCGTGAGCGGAAGGTCCAATACCGGACCCATGCAGAAGTCGGCCTCGCAGATCACGATCGTTGCGCCGAGCTCGGTGATCCGCGCGGCGAGGTCTTCCGGACCGTGGAGTTTGATCGGCCGGTACTCGATCCAGGGGTCGAATTCGACGTCGGCGACTGCCCGAAGTTCGTCGAGCGCAGGCCCCCGCAGAGGGGCGGTGACGAGAGCAACGGGCCGAGACATGACGCAGACGTTAGTTTTGCGCCGGGGAAAGAGGGAATCGATGACGGAACTCACGGTTGGCATCGATATCGGGACGACGTCGGTGAAGGCCGTCGCCGCCGATGTCGACGGCAACATCGTCGCTCGCACCCGCGTGCCCCACGCCCTCAACGCCCCCGATCCCGACACGTTCGAGCACGACGCCACCGCAGCGTGGGTCGACGGCGTGCTCGCCGCATGGGATGCCGTCGGCGAAGGACGCAACGTCGCCGGCATCACCGTCTCGGCGATGGTGCCCTCCTTGTGCGGAGTCGACGCCGCCGGCAGGCCGGTCACGCCCGGCCTGCTCTACGGCGATGCTCGCGGGCGGATCAACGGATCCTCCGAGAGCGTGGAGGGCGAGGTGGTCGGCTTCGCTCATGCGCTTGCCGGTCAACCCGGGGTGCGCGCTCTGTGGCCCGCCCAGGCCGTCGCCAACCACGCGTTGTGCGGTGTGGGAGCGATCGACACATCCACGGCGATGACGATGGCTCCGCTGTTCACCGGCACCGGGTGGGACGAAGCCCTGCTCGCCGAGATCGGCATCACTGCCGACCAACTTCCCGCGTTCATGCCTGGCACTCAAGCGATCGGCGATCGCAACGGCATCGCGGTTTCGGGCGGCACGATCGACGCGCTCGCCGAGCAGACCGTCGGCGCGGCCTGCGAGGCGGGCGACGTGATGGTCGTGTGCGGCACCACGCTCATCCCCTGGGCCCTCACCACCGAGTGGATCGAGGTTGCTGGTCTCTGGACGATCCCGTATTCGGTCCCCGGGCTCATCGCCATCGGTGGAGCGAGCAACGCAGGCGGCTTGTTCATCGATCATGTGCGCCGGCTCACTGGTGATCCGGCGCAGGACGAGGTGCTCGCCGTGGCTCCGGGCGACCGGCCAACATGGATCCCCTACATCCGCGGCGAACGGACTCCATTTCACGATCCGTCGCTGCGAGCGCACCTGCTCGACATGAGCGTGAACCATGGTCCTGCGGCAACACTCGCCGGCGCCTACGAAGCCGCCGCGTTCGTCGTGAGCCACCATCTCGATCTCGCTCGACCCGATCTCGAAGCTGCAGGTTCGCCACCGTCGCGCATCGTGGCCACCGGGGGCGGAACGCAGTCGTCGGCGTGGATGCAATCACTGGCCGACGTGACAGGTCTCCCCGTCGATGTCGCCGCACAACCCGAAGGGGCGGCACTCGGCGCGGCCTTCACCAGCCGCCTGACCGCCGGACTCGAATCCGACCCGGCCGTGAGTCGATCATGGAGCCGCACCAGCCACAGAGTCGAACCACGGCCCGAGCACCACGCCGCCGCCGATGTCCGCTACACAAGATTCCGAGAGGCCGTCGATCAATGAAGTTCTCCGTCACCTATCCCTTGGTCACCCACCCGTACAACCCCGAGTTCCTGGCCAAGGAGGGCCTCGTGCGGTTCGCGAGGGCCGCCGAAGCTGCCGGCTTCTCGGGCATGGGCTTCACCGACCACCCCGCTCCCACCGATCGCTGGCTGCAAGCCGGCGGCCATGATGCGCTCGACCCGTTCGCGGCACTCGCTTTCGTCGCCGCGGTGACGGACACGATCCGACTGATCCCCAATGTGGTCGTGTTGCCCTACCGGAACCCGTTCCTGGTTGCGAAGTCGGTCGCCACGATCGATGCCCTATCAGGTGGGCGCTTCACCCTCGCCGTCGGCACCGGGTACCTCAAGGGCGAATACAAGGCACTGGGGGTCGACTTCGAGGACCGCAACGTGATCTTCGACGAGGCGATCGAGGTGCTGCGCGGCGTCTGGAACGAGGCCGACTTCAGCTACGAAGGAACCGGTTTCGTGGCCTACGGCCAGACCGCGAACCCGCAGCCGGGCCACGTGCCGATCTGGATCGGCGGCAACAGCAAGCTCTCGCGCCGTCGCGTCGCACAGTCAGCCGATGGCTGGGTGCCCTTCCCCGCGCCCCGGGTGCTCGCCACCACGGCGAAGACCCCACCTCTCGAAACCGTCGAAGACCTCGCGGAGATGCTCGACTATCTCTGGCGTCAGGTGGACGAAGCAGGACGTGACCGCGCCGACCTCGACATCAGCTTCGGCACCCCCGCGGGCGGGTCACCCGCCGGCGACGATTTCAACGCCGACGAGCATCTGGCCGGGCTCGCCGAACTCGCCACGCTGGGCGTGACGTGGAGCAGTGTCAGCGTGCCCGGCGACTCGATCGATCACGCGATCGAGACACTGGAGCGCTATGGCGAGTTGGTGATCGGCGCTCAGCCCAGCTGATCGGGGCTGATGCCGCAGGTATCGAACACCGAGAGGAGCTCGCCGATCGCGCCGTCGCCGCTCTGACCCAGACTGAGTGCGGCGAGAAGGCCCGCATCAAGATTGTCGACGAGGCACTCGGCCTGTTCGGTGGTGATTTCACCGTCCTCGGTGAATCCCTGGATCAACGCTTGGCGACCGAATTCGCTCTGCAACAGAGTTTCGATCCCGTCGGGGGTCTGCAGAAACTCTTCGGCATCATCCGGGGTCTGGACGAAGTCGTCGCCCGACTCGCAGACGTTCTCGCTGTAGATGTCGAGGCGATCTGTTGCCGCCTCGAGGTCGGGATCCTCGGAGATGGCGTCGAGCTCGTCACCCGCGGCCAGGACGTCCCAGTTGGCCGCCGAGAGAACCGGCAGGAACTGATTGTCGAAGGCATCCAGCAACGTTTGCAGGTCGCCACGGATCTCTGCCGGTGCGATCGAAAGCGCTTGCGCCAACGAATCACGGTTGTCGAGGAAGTACGCCTCGATCTCCTGCGGCGTGGCGGTGAGGAACTGGAACTCAGCGTCGATCTGATCTTGTCGCAATGACAGCTGGCAGTACGAGGAACCCGGATCGCCGGTCATGTCGTCGCCGGTCATGTCGTCGGACGTGTCGTCATCGGTCATGTCGTCGTCGACACCTGTGGATTGGTCGTCATCGGTGCCATCGGACGATTCGTCGCTGGGAGCGTCCTGGTCGGAATCGGCGCCAGTGGTGGTCGCGCCGTCATCACCGCAAGCAGCAGCGAAGAGCACGATCGCGATGAGCAGCGCAAGCCAACGGCGCTGCGAAATGGGGTAAGAGATGTTCGTCATGACCACCGAGCGTAGTAAGCGCCGTCGCCTGCGCCGTGGCAGACCCCTCTCAGGAGGCGTCGCGGGGCAGACCGAGGAGCCGCTCGCCGATCACATTTCGCTGTACTTCGCTCGTGCCTCCGGCAATCGTCAGACTGCGATTCCAGAGGAATGAACTCACCCAGCGGGCCGCGCTGCCCTCGGCCGCGGCGGCATCCGGGCCGAGAAGCTCAACGCCCGCCTCCTGCACGTCCTGATCGTGGATCACTCCCAAGAGCTTCACCACACTTGCCTCAGGCCCGGCATCGGCGCCCGCCAAGGACCGAATCGTCATGCGGTTGCGCAGAGCGGCGAGCGCCGCCTCACGGGCCAGCAGTTGACCAACCCGAGATCGGTCGTGAGCCGACGCGTCGTCTCGCAGAAGTCCGGCGAGTGCGAGCACACCATCACCGATCGATGCACCCGAACCCATCGACACACGCTCGTTGGCGAGGGTCGTGCGACCCGCGCGCCAGCCGTCGTTGACGGCGCCGATCACACAATCGTCCGGCACGAACACCTCGTCGAAGAACACCTCGTTGAACCAGGCATCACCGTTGATCTCGCGAAGTGGACGAATGTCGATGCCGTCGGTCGCCATGTCGATGAAGAAGCACGTGATGCCGTCGTGATTCGGGCGATCGGGATCGGTACGGGCCAGACAGATCCCCCACTGGGCGGTGTGGGCCATCGAAGTCCACACCTTCTGGCCTGTGAGTCGCCACCCATCGCCGTCACGAACCGCGCGCATGCGCAATGACGCCAGATCAGACCCGGCCTCGGGCTCCGAGAAGAGCTGACACCACATGATCTCTTGTCGCAGCGACGGACCGACCCACCGTTGCTGTTGTTCGGTCGTCCCGTGGGCCAACAGCGTCGGCAGGGCCCAGGCAGCCACCTGCAGATGCGGTCGACGCACCCCCGCAGCGCGGAACTCCTGGTCGATCACCACTTGCTCGACCGCTGACGCGCCGCGGCCCCAGGGAACCGGCCAGTGAGGGGTGAGGTAGCCGTCATCGGCGATCTTGTGGTTCCAAGCCTCCCGCGGCAACGCGCGGAGCTCGTCGATCCAGCTGCGCACGACGCCGCGAGCATCTTCAGCCTCGGCGGGAAGCGCCATGGGGAGCGAACGCACGATGCCACCGGCAACAGCCTCCTGGACGTCGATCGCGCGTTCTGCGGTACCGGGCAACAGCGCCCGCGTGGCAATCGCCCGGCGGAGATAGAGGTGGGCATCGTGCTCCCAGGTGAACCCAATGCCGCCCAGAACCTGGATGCAGTCCTTCGCAACACCGACGACGGCATCGGGCACCACAGCCCCTGCGCAGGCGATCGCCAGCCGTTGCTCATCGGGCTCGCCGCCGCGCCCGGCGTCCCACGCTGCCGCTCGAGCGAGCTCGAGTGCAGCAAGCATGTCGGCGCAGCGATGTTTCACTCCCTGGAACTGGCCGATCAGACGGCCGAACTGCACTCGGTTGCGCGCATGCTCAGCCGCAGTGTCGACACACCACGCCGCGATCCCCACGGCCTCGCTGCACAGGAGCACCGTGGCGAGGTCGAGCACGCGGTCGGCGGAGATGTCGATCGGGAGGCCAAGGTCCGGTTCGACCGTGACGTCGGCGACGCCGCGGACCAGGTCGACACCGCGGCTCGGGCCGCACGAGAGATCATCAGACGCGACTGCTCGCCACCCGTCGCCGTCAGGCACGATCACGACTGACGCGCCGGCTGCGCCCAGCACGTTGCGACGCGTCGACCCTTCGACGGGCGACGCAAAGGCAACCGCCGCTGTCGCCCCCGCAGCGATACGCGGGACCCACTCACGACTGGCCTCGCTCTCGCCGCCATCGACGAGAACCGCGACTGCGAGCGCGGTCGGCAACAACGGGCCCGGCACGCCAGCACGACCCATCTCTTCGAGAACTACAGCGAGATCGGCGATACCGAAGCCCTGCCCACCGTCGGCCTCCGGGGCGTGGAGCACGGGCCACCCGAGGTCGACCATCTCCGACCAGACCTTGGCGGCGGCTCCGTCGCTGCCCGCCTCATCTTCGAGCCCGTGGCGCCGCCCGGCTGCGCCGACCACCTGCTCGGCCCACCGCCGCGCCGTCTCAGCCAGCGCCGCGTGGTCCTCGCTGATTCCGATCGACATCAGTCCTCCACCCCTGCGGCTGCGTCGAGCGCAGCAGTCTTCGCCCAGCTGTAGTCGCCCTTGCCGGTCACCTTGCGAACAACCTCGCCCACGATCACGAGATCACGGGGCACCTTGTAGCCGGCGATCACCGAACGGCAGTGGTCAGCCAGGGCCTCCACGCTCGGAGCGACCGCCCCCTCGGCAAGCGAGACGACCGCAGCCACTCGCGACCCGAATCGCTCATCTGGCACACCGACGACCAACGCGTCGAACACCGCGGGGTGGCCCTTCACTGCGGCCTCCACCTCTTCGGGGAAGACCTTCTCGCCGCCGGTGTTGATCACCATCGAACCCCGCCCGAAGACCGAGATGCTCCCGTCGGCCTCGACCGTCGCGAGATCGCCGGGCACGGAGTAGCGGACGCCGTCGATCGTCGGGAATGTCGCAGCCGTCTTCTCTTCGTCCTTCCAGTAGCCGAGGGGGATCCAGCCGCTCCGGGCGAGCTTGCCTCGCTCACCCGATCCCGGTTCGATCGGTTGCCCGTCGTCACCGATCACCGTCGTGTGCTCGTCGGACAACAGTTGCAGCGGCCCGGTGCCGTCGGCCGAGCGCTTGATCCGCCCCTGTCCTCCGGTCTCCGAGGCGCCGAAACGGTCGATCACCTTCGTTGCCGGCAGGTACTCCTCGAGCTCCGACTTCACCGCCGGCGAGAGGATCGCTCCCGATGACGAGACCAGACGAAGCGAGCTGAGGTC
>CALKOE010000430.1 GCA_938091985.1 uncultured Acidimicrobiales bacterium
TCACCGGCAAGACCGCCTCGCTGCTCGCCACCGCATGCCGCGTCGGCGCGATCGTCGGCGAGCTCCCCCGTCCCGTGGTGGAGGCAATGACCGAATTCGGCAAGGCCTACGGCATGGCCTTCCAGGTCGTCGACGACATTCTCGACATCATTGCCAGCGACGAACAGCTCGGGAAGCCGGCCGGCAACGATCTCATCGAGGGCATCTACACCCTGCCCGTCATCCATGCGCTCAGCGATCCCACGATCGGCGACGAGCTGCGGTCGTTGCTGACCCCGACGATCACGATCAGCGAACGAGACCGGGCCCGAGAGCTCGTCCGAGGTAGCGACGGTGTGCGCGTCGCGCTCGACCAAGCTCAGGCATGGGCCGACAAGGCCGGCGCGACTCTCACCGACCTACCCGACACCCCAGGGGCACGTGCCCTTCGCGCCGCCGCCGATCATCTGATCGAGCGAGCTGCCGCCCCGCTCGGGCGCAAGCGCTTCAGCCGCAAGCCCCGGTAGCCGTGCGCGCCGCGCTGCTGCTCGGCAACGGCGGACCGGAGATGCTCGTCGTTCACGACGATGTGCCGGTGCCGACGCTCGCCGCCGGCGAAGCCCTGATCCGGGTCGCCGCATGCGGGGTCAACAACACCGACATCAACACACGAGTCGGGTGGTACAGCCGGTCGGTCACCAGCGGCACATCCGGCGATGGGTTCGCCGAGTCGCAAACTGACGACGCCACGTGGGGAATGGGCGGCCTCGACTTTCCGAGAATTCAGGGCGCCGACATCTGCGGCTTCGTCGTCGAGGTCGGCGACGGCGCAGACCCGGCCTTGATCGGGCGACGCGTGCTGGTCGACCCCTGGATTCGTGACGCCGACGACCCGACCGACCGAAGCCTGGCGGGCTATCTCGGCAGTGAACACGACGGCGGCTTCGCTGAGTTCTGCGCTGTCCCGGCCCGCAACGTCCACCCGATCGAGTCCGACCTGTCCGATGTCGAGCTGGCATCGTTCGCCTGCTCGTGGTCGACCGCCGAACACATGCTGCAACGTGTCGCGCTGCAGGCCGGGCAGTCGATCGCCGTGCCGGGCGCATCAGGAGGCGTGGGCAGCGCGCTCGTGCAGCTGGCCAAACGTCGAGACGCTTCAGTGGTCGCCATCGCCGGAGCGGCAAAGCTCAACGACGTGCGCTCGCTCGGCGCCGATCATGTGATCGCCCGAGACACCGACGCACTCGTCGACGCGGTGATGGCGGCGAACGGCGGTCCGTTCGATGTCGTGGCCGACATCGTCGGCGGCGGCGACTTCGGGCCCTGGCTCGACGCCCTCAAGCGGGGCGGTCGCTACGTCACCTCCGGCGCCATCGCCGGGCCGGTGGTGGAGCTCGATCTCCGCACGCTGTATCTCAACGACCTCGAGCTCTACGGCGCCACCGTCTACGGGCCCGAGGTCTTCGCCGATCTGGTCGGCTACATCGAGCGCGGCGAGGTGCGGCCGGTCATCGGGGGGACCTACCCGCTTGATCAGATCGGCGAGGCCCAAACGGCGTTCGCCGAGAAGCGCCACACCGGCAATCTCGTGATCACGATCTAGTCGTCGGCCGGAGCCTCGACGTCACCCGTGGCGGCCACTTGCTCCGGACGCAGTGTCGGGAAGAGCACGACGTCGCGGATCGTGGTGGTGCCGGTGAGGATCATGATCAGGCGGTCGATGCCGATGCCGAGACCCGCGGTGCCGGGAAGTCCGTATTCGAGGGCCCGGATGTAGTCGTCGTCGACCACCATCGCTTCATCGTCGCCCGCGGCACCTTCCGCCTCTTGGGCTTCGAAGCGCTGGCGTTGCACAGCCGGGTCGGTGAGTTCGGAGAAGCCGTTGCACAGCTCGCGGCCGGCAACGATGGCCTCGAAGCGTTCGGTGTAGCCGGGCCGGTCGCGGTGTTCGCGCGACAGCGGCGACACCTCGACGGGATAGTCGGTGACGAAGATCGGTCCCCACAGCTCGGACTCGGTGGTCTTCTCGTAGATCTCGAGGATCAACTTGCCCGGGCCGTAGTGGTCCTTGACCTCCACGCCGAACTTGTCGCACAGGGCGCGCAGCTCGTCCATCGGAGTGCCGAGGCTCACCTCGACGCCCGCGTGTTCGAGGATCAGCTCCTCCATGGTCGCCCGTCGCCACGGGGTGGAGAGGTCGGCTTCGCGCCCGTCGTAATCGATCGTGGTGGACCCGATGACGTCGAGCGCGGCAGCCTCAACGAGCTCCTCGGTGAGCACCATCATGTCGGCGTGGTCGGCGTAGGCCCAGTAGAGCTCGAGCATCGTGAACTCGGGGTTGTGACGAGTCGACATGCCTTCGTTGCGGAACACACGACCGATCTCGAACACGCGCTCCATGCCGCCTACCACGAGCCGCTTCAGGTAGAGCTCCGGAGCGATGCGGAGGTAGAGCTCGGTGTCGAGGGCGTTGTGGTGGGTGACGAAGGGCTTCGCAAGCGCGCCGCCCGGAATTGGGTGCAGCATCGGTGTCTCGACCTCGATGAAGTCGCGCTCCCCCAGCCACCGCCGGATCGAGGCGACGATCGCCGACCGTTGGCGAAACGCCGTGCGCGCCTCTTCGGTGACCCACAGGTCGACATAGCGCTGGCGGTAGCGGATGTCGGGATCGCTGATGCCGTGCCACTTGTCGGGGAAGGACCGTTGGGCGTGAGCCAGCACGGTCCATTCGTCGACGCGCACCGAGAGCTCGCCGCGCTTGGTGTTCATGACGATGCCCTTGACGAGCACCCAGTCGCCGATCGACAAGCCGGTGAACCCGTCGAAGTCGGGAGTGCTCTTCGCCATCGCGAAGAGCTGAATGCGGCCGGTGGAGTCCTGAAGGACACCGAAGGCGAGCTTTCCCTGGTCGCGGCGCAGCATGAGGCGACCCGCGATCGAGACGACGACGTCGGTTTCCGCGCCGTCCTCGAGCTCGGCGTGGTCGCGGATGATCTCCGCCGTCGTCGCAGTGACGTCGGCGCGGTACGGGACGGGTTCGGTCATCGTTCGTTTCGCTGGTGGACGATCCGGAGACCGTGGAGGGTGAGGAAGGGTTCGACGTGTTCGATCGAGTCGGCAACCGGCGCGATCAGGTGGGCGAGCCCACCGGTGGCGACGACGTTGATGTCGCCAAGCTCGCCGGCAAACCGTTCGACCATGCCGTCGATCATCGCCGCAAAGCCGTAGACCGCGCCGGATTGGATCGACTCGACGGTGGATTTCCCGATCACGCTGCGCGGCTCGACGAGTTCGATGGCTCGGAGCTGGGCGGCTCGACCGAAGAGAGCATCGAGGCTGACTTCGATGCCCGGGGCGATGGCGCCACCGAGAAACTCGCCATCGGCGGAGATCACGTCGAAGTTGTTGCCGGTGCCGAAGTCGACCACCACGGTGGGTCCGCCGTAGAGGTCGTGGGCCGCGATCGCGTTGGCGATGCGGTCGGCGCCGACCTCCTTCGGGTTGTCGTAGAGGATCGGCATGCCGGTCTTCACACCTGGTTCGATGACGATCGGCGGGAACTTCAGGTAGCGATCCACCATGTCGCGCAGGTTGGCGAGGATACGGGGCACCCCCGAACAGATCGAGACGCCGGTGAGGTCTTCTTCGAAGTCGAGACCAGCCGTGTCGAGCAGGGATCGGATGGCAATCGCGTACTCGTCGGATGTGCGCTCTTGGTCGGTCGAGAGGCGCCAGTGATCGACGAGCCCCACCGCGGCGCCGTCGCCGGCATCGCTGTCGAGGTCGTAGAGGCCCAGCACGTTCTGGGTGTTGCCGACATCGATCGTGAGAAGCACGCCGAAACGCTACCGGGTCAACCGAGCCCTCGTGAATCCTGTTTCAGCGCGAGGTCGACCGAAACCGCCGACGCGACCACGAGGCTCCGCAACGGTTCCTCGAGCGGGCGGTGGATCTGGAGCACATAGTTGTCGGCCGTGGTGAACATCGTTTTCGCCAGGCCCTCCCAGGTCTTGGTGATGCGAGCGACCTCGTTGCCCTGCGCGTCCTGGAGGTTGAAGTTCCACGCCCGCCAGTTCTCGCCGTTGAGGCTGCCGATCTCGCCCTGTGGCCCCTCGAGCGAGAATCGGATCTTGCCGATCATGTTCTTCTGAAGGATCGAACCGATCTGATTCCCAGCCGCGTCCGATACATGCACCTTCGACTTCGCGAACTTCGCCGGGCGGGTGACCGTGAGTTGCACAGCACCGTTGTTGTCGACCAACTGCAGCGAGTGCGTCATGAACTGGTCAAGGCTGCTGACAAACCGAGCGACCTTCTTCAGGGCCGACTGCCCGACCTGGCGGATGGCGCCGATCTGGGTGCCGTGCTGGTCGTAGACGGCGTATTCGGTGTTGAGTTCGAGGATCTTCGCCTTCTGGTTCACCACGAGTACCGGCTCGGTGAACATCGTGCCGCCACCCTGCGTTGCCGGCTGCACTCCGGCCTTGTCGGCCACCTGGCGCTGGATCTTCTCGGCCGACATGCCGGTGCTGGGCACCGCCCCCGCATCGGTGAGGGGATCTGAAGCCTGACGACCATGGTCCGAGACGTGATCTGTCCACTGTGCGCCGTCGTGGTAGCGGAGCTCGTGCTTTCCGCCGGGATCGGGGTACCAGTCGGCCGTGTACTCAGTCATGGAGGCGAGGCTAGGTCAACCGGGTCGGGTCGGCCGCTCAGTCAGCCACGCAGCCGTCGTTGTCGATCAGACGGGCTTTGCTGAACTTCACGGCCACGAGCAGCCGCACCTCGCCTGCGAGCGACCCGTCCGCCACCAACGAGTGCGCCGGCACCGCCGCGGCATAGTCGACCGTGCCGAGGCTGGCACCGGCTAGCACCTCGCTCATGGCCGCCTCAACAGCCGCTGGGTCGCGCTCACCGTCGGCGACGGCCGACAGGCCGGCATCGAGGGCTCGACGAAGCAACGGCGCTTGCGCCCGTTCCTCGGCGGTGAGGTAAACGTTGCGGCTCGACATCGCCAGGCCGTCGGACTCGCGAACAATCGGGCAGGGCACAACCTCGACCGGCATGCTCAGGTCGGCAGCCATCCGAGTGACCACGGCAACCTGCTGCCAGTCCTTCGCTCCGAAGTAGGCACGGCACGGTCCGACGATCGAGAAGAGCTTCGCGACCACGGTTGCCACCCCGGCGAAATGGCTCGGCCGGTGCTCGCCCTCGAGCGGCGCTGCCACTCCAGGGCAGGAAACCACCGTGTCGACCGGCGATGGGTACATCTCTTCGACCGACGGCGCGAAGACGAAATCGGCCCCGGCCCCGCGGCAGTAGGCAACGTCGGCATCGAGGTCGCGTGGATAATCCTCCAGGTCCTCGCCCTCCGCGAACTGCAGCGGGTTGACGAACACCGACACCACGGTGCGCGCATTCGCCTCGACCGACGCGCGGATGAGCGAGACGTGGCCGTCGTGGAGATAGCCCATGGTGGGGACGAAGCCGACGGAGTTGCCGGCGGCCCGCTGCTCATCGAGAACCGCACGGATCTCGGAGATGGTGCGAATGATCTGCATGGCTCGAACTACTCCTCGTCGACTCGAGCGCGGCCGGCAAGGCGACGAGCCTCAACCGACAGGACTTCGTAGGCCGCGGTTTCGTCATCAGCCAAGGCGGCAAGGTGGCGGCGAATGGTGGCCTCGTCGCCGCGAGCCGCCGGTCCGGTGAGCGCAGCAGCAGGACCGAGCGCACGGACGTTGGCCAACGATCCTTCGGCCAGGTCGAGCAACGCCTCGAACGGCACACCGACCGAGGCCGCCACGCGCTCCGCCTGGCCGAGCAGAGCCACGAGATGGTTCGACGCGATCACTGCCGCTGCGTGGTAGCTCGCCCGGTCCTCGTCGGCAATGCCGAAAGAGCGACCATCGAGCGTCGACACGATGTCGTCGACCACGGGGTCACCGGCAGTGGCGAACCACGCGCCGGCAAGTCGAGCTGCGCCGGTGATCTCGTCGGGAAGTGAGACCAGAGGGTGCAGCGCTCCCGTCCGGTCATGCGCGCCGAGCTCGTCGAGCCCACGAGACCCGGAGAGATGGATCACTACCGCGTCGAGCGCAGGCAGGGAATCGGCCACCGATGCGATCGAATCATCAGGGGTGGCGATCACCACCACGTCGGCACCGTCACCAATTGACGCGAGATCGTCACCACGGCCGAAATACCTGGGCTCGGCCCACCCGCACAGTTGCAGGGCTCGACCCAGGGATCGCCCGGCCCGACCCGGTCCGATGACGTGGAGTTGCACGCCTGCACGGTACCGGAGCACCCATACGACGATGATTCGTTCGCCTCATTGGATCGGGGCCCCAATCCTCCGATGGACAACTATGGGAACAAATGCGTCCCGCTTGGAACGCTTCCGCGACACCTTCACGATCCGCCGCCGCCTCGCCGCGTTCGGCGTCGTGGCGATCGCTTTTGCCTCCGCCGCCTCGTTCAGCTCCATCCAGTCATTGCAGCGCACCGGCGAAGCCACCGACCGAGCGACCACCCTCGCCAGCATTCAGCACTACCACCAGGACGCACTGACGCAGCTCTCGATCATGCAGAGCGCAGTACTCGAGTCGATCCTCGCCAACGAGGGATCGATGACGAGAACGCCCGACGAGCTCCAAGCCGACCTTCTCTCGGCGGCAGCTGCCTTCACCCGTGATCACGAGGTGATCGAGAGCCTCGACCCTGATGGGGCGCTCGGGCTCGATCTCCCAGATGTCGACCTGGCACAGGCGCGCTACATCGAAGACGCCCTCCGCCTCGGTGAACTCGCGGCAACCGACCCATCAGTCGCCGCAGTCGAGCTCGACGCATTCCTCCTGATGGCCGATCCGCTGTTCGCCGAGATGGACCAGATCACCACCATCACCGCACTCAGTGCGGCGAACGCCGCCGTGGCCGCCGACAACGCTGAGGAGTCGGCCAAGCGCAGCATCATGATCACATCAGCAATCGGCACACTGATGATCATCGCGGTGACCGCACTGGTCGCGGTTTCGATCGCTCGACAGCTCGGGCAGCTGTCGAAGATTGCACGGGCCATGGCCGCCGGCGATCTTCGGGTACGCAACGAGATCCGCAGCGCCGACGAGCTCGGCGACCTTGCCCGCAGCTTCGACGAGATGGCCGACAGCTTCGAGGATCTCGTGACCCGCCTCGAAGCCGAGGCCTCGCAGGACGCATTCCGCCGCCAACTCTTCGATGCCTTCGACATGGCGGCAGACGGTGAGGACGTTCACACCATCGTCGAGGAGGCGATGGTCCTCATCAGCGACCGGCCGATGGAGATGCTCCTTTCCGACAGCAGCAAGCACCACGTCGCGCGCGCCGTGGCCCACCCCGACGCCGGCGCGCCGAGCTGTCCCGTGGGATCCACCGGACAGTGTGTGGCCGTTCGCCGCGGGCATCGGCTGATCTTCGAGTCGAGCGATGCCATCGATGCGTGCCCGCACCTCAAGCGTCGCGGTGCACCCTGCTCGGCAGTGTGCGTCCCGGTGACGTTCAACGGCCAGGCCATGGGCGTGATCCACGCAACCGGCGAGGACGGGGTCAAGGCCGATGCGATGACCGTCGACCGGCTGGCGGCCCTTGCCAGCCAGACCGGCGCCCGACTCGGCACGATCAACGCCTTCCAGGGGGCCCGGGAGCAGGCATCGATCGACGGGCTCACCGGCCTGCGGAACCGCCGCACTCTCGAGAACGAGGCTCGCTCGCTCGCCGCGTCCGGCACCTCCTACGGGCTGATCATGTGCGATCTCGACCGGTTCAAGAACCTCAACGATCACTTCGGCCACGAGATGGGCGACCGGGCACTTCGCCTGTTCGCACAGATCCTGGAGGAGACCACCCGGGAGGGCGACATCACAGCCCGACTCGGCGGTGAGGAGTTCGTCGTGATTCAGCCCGGCATGTCGGCCCCCGACGCCGTCGCCACGGTCGAACGCATTCAGCTGTCACTCGCCGCTCGCCTCGAAGTCGGCGACGGACCCACGTTCACCTCCAGCTTCGGCGTCAGCGACACCTCGATGGCCCACGGCTTCGACGCAACCCTTCGCATCGCCGATGC
>CALKOE010000431.1 GCA_938091985.1 uncultured Acidimicrobiales bacterium
GAACGAGCACGTCGCTGAGCTCGGGGCGCTCGAGCACTGAGATCGACATGGGGGCGAGAAAGGTGGGCGTTGCTCCGGCCTCGACGATGCGGGTCGGGTGGGCTGCTCGGGCCGCCAGCCCGGCCGCAAAGGGCCCGTCGGCGATGCCGACGCGAATCTCGGTGCGCCCATCGAGCACGTCACCCATGCGGTCGCGCACCAGCGCCGCCACAGCCTCGTCACCCCCGAAGTAGCGCGACGGCCCCCGCATGACCAGCGCACAGGTGCCCGGACGGGTGACCTCGACCCGCGGCGTGATGTCGTCGAGTGCCGCGAGCACCGGCTCGAACGTGCGGGCCTCGCGGGCCTCGTCGCGCTCGATCACGTCGAGTTCCGCGCAGCGCGACTGGGCCACCCGGCGACGCAGCCCTCGGGCAACACCCTGCTGGCGAGCCGCCGGCGATGCCGCAATGACCCGATTGGCGTGGACCACAGCCACCGGCTCGTCGAGCCCTCGGCCGAACGCAACCACCGGCCAGTCGGGACACCAGGCGACCAGCGTGCGGACCGGCCCCGTCATGCCAGGACGCGAAGCTCGGGCCGAGCCTCGGTTTCAGGCGCGTGTTCGCCGAGCGCGTGTTCACCGAGTGCGATGGGCGCACCCTGCGGGCCCGGCAGCAACATGGCCGCACCGCGTGGCTGCGCGGCCGAGCCACGGCCCTGGGTTTCGATGCGAACTTGCCGCGCCCGGAGCAGGCCGTGGCCGACCCCAAGGCCCGTCCATTCCGACTCGACGATGCGCAGACCGATGTCGACTCCCGGTTCATCGAGCGAACCGATGCGGATCAGGACCGACCCCCGCTCGCGCATCCGAGACGAGAGACGGCGGACATCGGCCGGACGGATCCGCACACCAGGACCCACCACCACCACGTCGACCGCTCCCACCAGGGCGGCAACCACTCCGGCAGCGTCCTGCCCGCGCGGATCGATGACCAGCATGCGTTCGAGCACCACTCCCGATTCGGCCGCGGCCGCCAGCCCGAGCCCCGGGTCGCCGACCACGGCCGTCCACGATCCGGACGCCGATGGACCGGCCGCCACCGCGAGCGCCAACGAGGTGGCGCCAACTCCGCCGACCGCAACCATCGACCCACGCCGCAGCCCGCCCTCGGGAAAAAGTGAGGTCAACGCAGGCAGCAATGGCATCGTGCGTTCGCGGGCCAGCGCCAAGGGCGCGACCTTGTCCGCGACGAGACGCAGATCTGTGACTCGCTCCGCAGCTGCCATCTCGCGAGTATCGAACACATGTTCGCTTACCGCAAGGGGGGAATGCCTGCTCCCCCGCCGTGGTTCACTGGTGCATGGACGCAGTGTCATGAACCTCGAACTCACCGACCGCGCCGCCGAGGTCATCCGTCGCAAGGGCGGCACCGCTGTGGTCGACCTGCTCGAACCCTTCGGTTGAGGCAAGAAGTTCGAGGTATCAGTTGATACCAGGACCAAGGGCAGGCGACTCGACGGCTACACCGTCCGCCGCATCGGTGACCACGAGGTGCTGCTCGACCCCGACCTGTTGAAGCTCCCGATCGAGCTGACGATCACCAGCGGCGGCATCTTCGGCCGCGGCCTCAGCGCCACCGCCGACGGCCTCAACGGACCAGCCTGTCCGATCGAGCTTCTCTGACACCCCGAGCAGAAATCAACGCTCCGCCGATCTCCCGAGACGAGCCAACCGCACCGCCTCGTCCGAATCGAGCAGCGTCACCCACAGAGATTCGCCGGCTACCTGGATCTCCTGGTCACCGGTGCGTCGAGGAGGCGGCGTTATCGCATCCCTCGGTAGACGGACCACATGAGAATCGGGCGCAAGTTTCGGTCGCCGACCCGTCTCGATCTTCACGACGTTCCGGTCGGTCAGACCGACTACGTAGAAGCACCGCCGACGTCTGACAAGACCGAGCAGCGCCAGGACGCCAGCCAGACCGGCCAGCGGCCCCAACAACGAAAGCCACGCTTCTGATCCTGGCCGCGGCCCGCTATTCGCGACGAGCGCCCCCACAACAGTTTCGTCTCGATCGACCAGTGCTTCGACCGAGCGCTCAAGGTCCTTGGACCGTGCCATGAGCGAATCGTAGGTGGTCAGCCTGCACGCCCGTTCCGGTAGCGCCGCATCGGTCAGTCCGGCCAGATGGCTTCAGATGATCGAGGTCGTTCTCCGCCGCGAGCGACGAGGACCAATCGCGACTTCGAGGTGTCGGTCGACACCCGCACGAAGGGCCGCAAGCTCGACAGCTACACCGTCCGCCGCATCGACGACCACGAGGTCCTGCTCGACCCCGACCTGCTGAAGCTCCCGATCGAGTTGACGATCACCACCGGCGGCATCTTCGGCCGCGGCCTCAGCGCCCAAGCCGACGGCGGTCACGTTCGCTCGCTCCATATATGACACGCTCAGAAGACGGTGGCCTTTTTCCCGGCGGGGTTCTGTCCTTCAGGGAAGTGTCGCAGAAGTGCCTCCTGGACGAAGGATGCCACGAGTTCGCCCCCTTCGGTGAAGACGTGTCCTTGACCGTAGGTCCGTCCGCCACCGGAGAACGTGGTGGTGTGGTCGATGAGCAGCCACGCGGAGGCGTCGACTTCCCCGTGGAAGCTCAGCGCATGACTCACGACTCCGGTTGACACCTCGACGTGGGCCATCGCTTGTCCGAGGCCTTCGTGTGGGCGCATCGCCGTGGCGATCAGCCACCCGTCGGTGCAGTGGGCCAGTAGGGCTCGGTGCAGGGCGTCGTCCGCATCGGCCTGCGGGAATCGGACCCACAGTTGGAGCGATGCGGGGCCGGTCTGATCGCGGGCGACGATGTCGACGTCGCCGACGATGATGGTCTCCGGAGCGGCGAGGGCATGGTTGGCTGCCGCCGCCGGATCCGGCGGGGCGACCTCGGGCGCCGAAGGCCCCTGGTAGCGGACCAGGTCGGGCTCGGGAGTCTCGAGAAGAACGAGCATCGAGGCGCCGATCTTTCCTTGCTGGCTGAAGTCGATGGCCACACTGCCGAGGTTGCGTCCGGAGTGCAGCGTGCGGGCCGAGATGTCGGCGGGTGTGTCGACGCGGATTGGCCGGGCGAAGACGGTTTGCACGGACTTCACGTTCTTGCCCGGCTGTGCCGTTGTCGCGGCGAGTATCGCTTGGCCGAGGAGTGTGCCCCCGAATGCCACGCCGCGGCCGTGCTCGAGGTGGGCGGCCTGCCAGGTGTCGGGCCCGACTTCGGTCAGTTCGAGAGACTTCACGACCTCGGCTGTGAGGCGCCCAGGCGCTGCTGGGTCACTACTGTTATCGGTCACAATCGCCCCCGAAGGTTCACTGCCGGTCGGCGCGCTCGATGATGGAGCGTCACACAGAGGATGCTACTGCATGCCTATTGCGAGAATGTGACTTGCAGATTTAGCTATCGTGGGTTCACACTGGGCGTGCCGTTGACCCGCGAACGACTGTGTCGTGCGCGTGGGCACCGTGGGAAAGGGGGAAGTGATGAGCTTGGTCGAGTTGTCCGTCAGCAACGGTGTCGCTCGGGCCGTGCTGAATCGCCCCGAGAAGCTCAACGCCATGAGCGCAGAACTGATCGAGGAGCTCACCGCGGCCCTCGAGAAGACGATGGGCGACGACGAGGTTCGTGTCGTCGTGCTCAACGGAGCGGGACGGGCGTTCAGTGCCGGAGCCGACGTTCGAGCGGAAGCCGACGACTCCTCGTTCCGCGATCGGCTGGCGAACGCGCCGGCCGACATGGCACACACGAGGATGCGGGTGGAGGAATGGCTTCGCCTCAAGGCGCTTCCCAAGCCCGTGATCGCGCAAGTACACGGGTACTGCCTGGGTCTCGCCAACGAGTTGGTGGGCTGCTGTGATCTGGTGGTCTGTGCCGAGAGCGCCCAGTTCGGAATGCCGGAGGTGCGCCAGCACGGCTTGTTCCCCACCCTCGGGTTCTGGCCCGAGCGGATCGGTGCCCAGCGAACATTCGAGTTGATCACGACGGGCCGCTTGGTCGATGGGCCCGAAGCGGTGGAGATCGGCCTCGCGGTGCAGTGTGTGCCCGACGATGATCTCGAAACCGCCACTGGTGAGATGGCGGCTCGCTTGGCCGAGATTGACCCTGGTCGCCTCGTTGTCACCAAAGCGGCGGTCAATTCATGGGTCGAGAGCAGCGGTCGGTTCGAAGCGGCTCGCCGGGGTGCGCAGTTCCACGCCCTGTACCACCAAGGCGGACAACAGGATCAAGAGACGTCGTAGACGTCGTACACAAGAAGGACGGACATGACAGAGGCAGAAACTCCGGTCGGCGAGTTGAGGATGCTGATCGACGGTCAGCTCGTCGAGGCCAGAAGCGGCGCCACCTTCGACAACATCAACCCTGCGACCGAGGGAGCGCTCGGCCCCGTTTCCGACACGGGCATTGCGATCGCAAA
>CALKOE010000432.1 GCA_938091985.1 uncultured Acidimicrobiales bacterium
GGCGGCGCGAAGCTGCTTCGAGGCGAGATGAGGGGTCTGGCGATCACCGCGGTCGGACTGCTCGGCGTTGCGCTCGTACGCCCGCATGTTGCGCTCATTGCGATGACCGCCCTGGTGATCGCTGTGATTGTCGGCGCACGAGGTCGGGGTGCGATGAGCACAGTCGTGCGCCTGGCCCTGATCGCCGCGCTCGTGGTGGGCGGGTCGGTTGCGTCCGATGAGGTCGAGGCGCTCTCCGATATCGACGGTCTCAACCCCACGGGCCTGTCTGCCGCGCTCGACCTCGTGAACACTCGCTCATCTCAGGGTGGCTCTCACTTCGAGGCTGCCCGGATCGATGGCATCACCGAATACCCGTGGGGCTTCGTCACCGTGCTCTTCCGCCCGTTCCCGCAGGAGGCATCGAGCACGCCGATGTTGATGACCTCGCTGGAGGCGTTGGTCCTGGCCGCACTGGTCGTCGCCGCGATTCCGCGCCTCATGGCCGCGTTGCGAACCATCCGCAACGAGGCGTATCTCGCGTACGCGCTGCCGTTCACCGTGGTGTTCGTCTATCTCTTCTCGGCTCTCGGCAACTTCGGCATCCTCGCCCGGCAGCGAGCGATGACGATCCCGCTTGTGCTGCTCGTCGTCGCCCTTCCGACCGCAAAGGAACGGGTTCGCCAACGCCGACTCGGAATCGAACGCGCAGGTGAAGAATCATGAGATACGCCCCGACAGTCGCACCTCGTCCGCATCGCCGCGTGGTCGAATCACCTCTGGGTCGAGACCTTGCCCTCTTTCACCTCGACACCCGTCGCCTACATGTGCTCAACGGCTCTGCTGCCGCGATCTGGCGTCAACTGCACGAAGCCGGCACGGTCGGCGACGTCGCGGTCGGGCTCGGAGACGAGTTCGATGTGTCGCCGATGGAGATTCGCTCCGATGTCGAACGGGCGATCGAGCAGATGCGCGCCGATGGCCTCTTGCAGATGGACGATCGCCCCGTTGCTTCGCCCGCGGCGCCCACGCGCCGGGCCACGGCTTCGAGCGCGGTCTCCGCAGGAGTCGACGTGCCCGTCGCCGGGTCGTTCGCAGCCCTCGATGCGCGGGTCGCAGTCGTGTGCCCCGACGCCGAGATGAGCGCGGCCATCGCCACGGTCCTCGCTCCGTTGCAGTGCGACGACCAACCAGATGTCGTGATCACGGTGTCGATGGCAGAACCCGACATGTGGGAGCTCTCGGTTGGCGACTCGCCACCGCTCACCCTCGGCTCTCGGCTCTCGGTTGTGTTGCGCGTGCTGGGCGAGGTCAACAATCTCGCGGTCGAATCATCGCCGACGGATCTCGTTTTTCACGCCGGAGCGGTCGCTCTCGACGGGCGCGGTGTGCTGCTTCCGGGCGGCTCGAATCACGGCAAGTCGACCCTCACCACCGCGCTGGTCGCGGATGGCTTCTCGTACCTCACCGACGAAGCGGCGGCGGTCACCGCCGATCTCATGATCAGACCGTTCGCAAAGTCGATCGCTCTTGATCCTGGTTCGTTCCCGCTGTTCGCCGAACTGGCGCCCACCGATTCCGGCGCGGGTCTTGCGCGAGCGATCGCCTGTCGTGAGTGGCACATCGACCCGGCTCGGGTGGGCACTGTGGCCGGGCCGGTTCCCGTCGCTGCCGTTGTCTGCCCCCAGTGGAGGGCCGGCGCAACCACGCGAGTCGGAGAAGTCGACGTCGTCGAAGCGCTCCATCTGCTCTTGGGCGACGCGTTCGACTTTGCTGCCGGTGGTCAACCGGTCTTCGAGCGGCTCGTCGAGGTTGTCTCGAGCGTGCCGGTCCTGCGGGTCACCTACGGCGAGACGGCCGACGCGATCGACGCAGTTCGTTCTGTCCTCGCCAGTCGCTGACGGGGCCGTTCAGTCGCCTTCGCGACGGGTACGACGGCGATCGCCCTCGACCGGGAGGTCTTCGAGCGGTGGAAGGCCCTTTCGGCGCCGCTTCTCCTCGTATTGCATCTCGTCGGCAGCCCGCAGGAGGTCGCCGGGAGTGAGCATGTCGGGGCTTGCGAGCGCCACGCCGCAGGAGAGTGATCGGTTGTGGCCGGTCCGGGCGAACTGCGCCAGAGCGAGGTCGGTGACCGGATGAGCCGACAGCATGCCGCCGCCATCGAGGATGACGCAGAACTCGTCGCCGCCGATCCGACACACGACGGAGTTCTCGACGGTCGCGGCGGCGTCGGCGAGCGAGCGAGCGGCATCGACGAGGAGTGAATCTCCCGCGGCGTGGCCTTCGTTGTCGTTCACGACTTTCAACCCGTCGACATCGCACATGACGACAGCGACATCTCGTCGGTCGACTGGCGGTCGGCTGAAGACATCACGCAGTCGCTCCTCGAGGACGCGGCGATTCCCCAGTCCGGTCAGCGGGTCGCGCAGCGCGAGCTCTTCGAATTCGGCGATGCGCTGCGCCTGGGTGACCGCCGCGGCGATGTGAGTCGCGACCAGTCGCAGGGTCGCCAAGTCGTCGTGGTCGAGGATGTTGGAGTCGGCTCGTGTGGTGGCGATCACCACACCCCAGATGGCCTCGCCGATGTTGATCGGCCACGCCGCCTCGGACCGCAGGCCTCGCTGGTAGAGCGACGCAATCGCGGGATCGTCGGCTCGTCCGTCGTCGGTGGCTCTGACGTAGCCCTGCCCTTCGAAGATGGACTGCAGACCGGGGTGGTCGTCGTCTCCGTGGCGCTCTTCGGCGGGGAATCGCTCTTTGCCGGGGCCGATGTCGCCCACGTTGAGGAGCGTCTCGTATTCGGCGGAGTCGTGGTCGAGGCGGCCGATGGTGACCGTCGACGCCTGGAGTGCGCGGCGGGCCTGCTCCGCGATCACGAGCAGCACGTCGGGCATGGAGTCGGCGGCCCGAACTGCGGCACCGATCGAAACGAGCGCCTCGACCGGGGAGTCTCGTTCCGGCGGCACGAACCGTTCGAGCGAGTCGAGCACGTCGTCGAGTTCGACGTCTGACTGCAGCGGCTCGCCGGAGCTGAGTTCGAGTGTGGCCGCGGCGCCGAGGTCGGGGTCGATGGTGGTGCCGAGGAGTTCGTCGACGCGGCGATGACGCGCGGTCCAGTTGGGTGCGGCCCCGGGGGAGGGGTGGCCGACGAGGGTTGCGGCGAGTGCAAGCAGGCGCGCCGACAGCGGGATGTCGGGACCGCGCATGCCGTGGGGGCCGCCGCTGCCGTCCCAGCGCTCGAACTGGTGACGAACGGTACGGGCAGTGCCGCCAAGGCCATTCAGACGACTCAGCACGCTCGCCGAGAGAACCGCCGATGCCGGATCGGGAACGACATCAACCGTGCCGACGGGGCGGACATGGGTCAACACGATCGAGATCTCGGCGAGGAGCGCGCCGGTGATTGCGTCGACGCGGTCCGACACCGGGGCTCCGGCCGCGACGGCGAGTCGGTCGACGAGATGGGCACGAAGCGCCGCTCGCCGAGCAGCGGGTGGATCGAAGACCTCGAGCGCTCGGCAGAACGCCGTGACCCCGGCTCGGGCCGGCCGACTCAGCGGTCGCGCGCTCGAATCGGTGATGCGTTCGGCGGTGTCCGGCAACGATTGTTGCTCCATCTTGCTGCCCGACCCCCTTTCTTCGCTTCGCCAGTTATACCAGACGA
>CALKOE010000433.1 GCA_938091985.1 uncultured Acidimicrobiales bacterium
ACGATCGTGCGGGCCGGCGAGCTCGCGACCCGCACTGGCGGAGCGATCGAGCTCGACGAGCTCGCCGGTCAGGTCACCGACATGGTCGACGAGCTCGACTCGCTGCGGATCGCTCTCGACGAAGTCGGAAACGACACGTGAACGAACCGCAATGGCGCTACCGCAAGGAGACGCCCAGCTCTCGATTCGGAGGCTCAGCACTCGTCGCCGGGGGCATCGGACTGTCTCGGGTCGCAGGCCTGCTCCGCGAGATGGTCACCTCACGCGTGCTCGGCCTCTCGCTCGCCGCCGACGCGTTCGCCGCTGCGGCCCGAATCCCCAACCTGCTCCAGAACCTCCTTGGCGAAGGGGTGCTGTCCGCCAGCTTCGTGCCGGTCTACAGCCAGCTCCTCGAAGAGGACGACCCCGAGGTCGACCCCGATCGTGTGGCCGGCGCGGTCGGAGCGATACTGCTCATGGTCACCGGCCTTGCGGTGCTGGTCCTCGTGCTCGCGGCACGGCCGATCACCTGGATTCTCGCCCTCGGTCTTACGGGTGAGCGCTTCGAGCTCGCAGTCGACTTCACCCGCATCATGGCCGTCGGCATCGGCTTCCTCGTCATGTCGGCCTGGTGCCTCGGCATTCTCAACAGCCATCGATCATTCTTTCTCCCCTACGCCGCGCCGGTCATATGGAACGCCGCCCAGATCGTGGCACTCGCCTTCATCTGGGCTCGCGACTGGCCGATCGAGGACGCGGCGCGCGGCCTCGCGATCGCAGTCACGGTCGGCGGCATGCTCCAGCTCGCCATACAACTCCCGACGGTTCGCCGGTTGGCGCCGGGGTTGCGTTTCCGTCCCGACACCCACATCCGCGCGGTCAAGGAGATCCGGCGACGATTCGCACCCGCCGTGCTCGGCCGTGGCGTGGTGCAGATCTCCGCCTACCTCGATCTCGTCCTCGCGACCTTCCTCGCCGGTGGCGCCCTATCGGCGTTGTTCAAGGCCCAGATGCTCTACACATTGCCGGTCTCGCTGTTCGCCATGAGCGTCGCTGCCGCGGAACTGCCCGAGATGGCTCGCCTCGTCGACGACCCCCAAGCACTCGTCGCTCGCACTCGTCGCAGTCTCGAGCGCATTGCGTTCTGGATGCTGCTGGCGGCCTTCGTCATGATCGCGGCCGGCGATCTGGTGGTCGGCGTGCTCTTCCAAGGCGGCAAGTTCGACGCCACCGACGGCGTCCTCGTCTGGTTCATCCTCGGGGCATACGCGCTCGGACTCCCGGCGATCGGGGCGAGCCGACTTCTGCAGAACACGTGCTACGCCGTGGGCGACACACGCGGCCCGGCTCGAATCGCCGCCATCCGCGTCGGTATTGCCGCCGTGATCGGCGTGATCATCATGTTCCCGCTCGATCGAGTACTCGTGGGAGCTGAGGGGCTGCTCGGATTCGGCGATGTCTTGGCATTCGGCCCGCTCGATGCCGACGTCCGCGATACCGGCGGTGTGGTGCGCCTCGGAGCGGTCGGACTCGCCATCGGCTCGGCCATTGGTGCGTGGGTGGAGTTGGCGCTGCTGTCGTCGCTCGTTCGTCGCCGAGTCGACGGCCTCGAAGACCCACGCCGGTCACTCGTCGGTCCGGCGACCGCTGCAGCAGGAGCATTCGTTCTCACTGCCGCCGTGAAGCTCGTGGCCGCGCCCCTGCCACTGCTGATCGAAGCGATCATCGTCGGCGCGGTCGCGGTAACGGCCTACACGATCCTCTGCTTCCGCATCGGTGTACGCGACGCCGATCTGCTCTTGCGGCCCGCCCGGCGCGTGATCTGGCGCTGACGACACAACGACGCGGCCTCGCCGAACTAATGTCGGTCCATGCTCCAGTATCTGAAGAAGCGTTGGAAGTACCTCGTCGCCAAGCTCGGAGGTTCGTTCGAAGAGAACGCTGACCCGAAGGTCCAGCTCGAGCAGGCGATTACAGAGGCCAAAGACCAGCACAAGCGGCTGAAGCAACAAGCGGCCAACGTCATCGCCAACCAGAAGCAGACCGAGCTGCGGCTCAACCGCTCGATCGAAGAGCTCGAGAAGGTGAATGGCAACGCGCGTCAGGCCGTGTCGATGGCCGACGATGCCCACCAGTCGGGCGAGGTCGAGAAGGCCGAGCGCTACACACACGCTGCTGAGCAGTTCGCCAACCGCCTCCTCACCCTCGAGCAGGAGATCGAGAGCCTGAAGAGCCTGCACTTCCAGGCCTCGGAAGCCGCCGAACAGGCCAAGACCGCCGTTGATCACAACAGCGACCTGCTCCAGAAGAAGCTCCGAGAGAAGCAGGCACTCCTCAGCCAGCTCGATCAGGCGAAGATGCAGGAAAGCGTCAACACCGCCATGGCGACCCTCTCAGAGGCGGTGGGCGAGGACGTCCCCACCTTCACTGAGGTCAGAGACAAGATCGAAGCCCGCTACGCGAAGGCCAAGGCCAGCGCCGAGTTGACCGAGGGCAACGTCGAGACCCAGATGCTCGAGATCGAGAAGGCGGCCCGCAACGTCGAGGCGATGTCGCGCCTCGACAGCATCAAGGCCGAACTCGGAATCGAGAGCGCCGCGGCCCCCGAGTTGTCTGCCGCCCCCACCGAGGCCGAAGCCACCGAATAGCGCTCTCTCAGCGCGGCAGCGTCACCAGATCGTCGGCGTGCACCACGACATGTGGCGCGCCCGCCGGCAGGTCGTCGCTGCGGTGCCCGGCGGCGCTCTTGAGTTCCTTCGAGGTGTGTCGAGCAATGCCCTTGGCGAAGATCTCGCCCTCCGTGTCGACCAGTTCGACCGGCGAGCCCGCATCGAAATCGCCAACGACCTCGCGCACGCCGGCTGTGAGAAGTGACTTCCCTCGCTCGAGGGCAGCGCGGGCACCAGCGTCGACCACCACGGATCCCTGGGCGACCACCGCGAACGCAATCCAGAG
>CALKOE010000434.1 GCA_938091985.1 uncultured Acidimicrobiales bacterium
CATCAGACACCTCCCCAGGTCTTGGCGGGTCGGGCATTGAAGAGCATGCCGACCGTCGAAAGGAACACGAGAGCCACGCCGGGAGCGGTGAGCGGGATGCCGCCCTGGAAGTCGACGAAGCCGGAGCCGATGCAGAAGAACTCGAGGCCGTTGGGTACGGCACCGCTGGTGCCGTCGTCTTGGCCGGTGCCGCTGTTTGGAGCCGACATCTGACCGTTGACCGCCACGAGTCCGCTGATCTTCGCCGGAGCAGGGAGGTCCTCGTTGAGGTTGACCGCTCCGAGGTTTCGGTTCTCACCGGAGCGGTTCGGGTCGCCGCCGGCGTCGATGTTGGCGCCGGTGAAGCCGAGGAAGTTCAGTTCGATGAACCAGTCGTGGTCCAGCGGGCCGGTGCCGTCGGGCACGCCGCCGGCGAGGCCCGTGTAGATCACGGCGCCGTCGACATCGACCTTGAACGGGTTGTCAGAGGTGAAGATCGGCTCCACTGCCAGCTCACCGTCGGCGACGGGGCCGTCCTTGAGGCCGACGGGCGGACCGTCTTGGTCCCAGTCCCAGGCGACGTCGAGGGGTTGGCCGTCGCTGTCGAAGGACCACGCCATTCCCATGCATGGACCCGAGAGTTCGGCGCCGGACCCGCCGACGAGGCCGAGATCGCTCCGGGCTCGTTCGATCTGGTTGAGCGTGTGGTCCATTGCCTCGCTGGTGGCCAGAAGGATGATGCGATTCGGATCGAGCGGGTCGATGATCTGCTCGTTGTTCAGATCCTCAGCCTCGAGGAGTTCCTGGTTGATCCGATCATCGGGCTGCTGAAGGAGGTCGCGCACGCCGGGTTCGCCGACGAGTCGGTCGAGAACACTCCAGTCAGGGCCGACGTCGACGCCGTCCTCGATCAACCGAGGGATGTTGGGGAAGGTGTCGGGCAGTTCACCCTCGACGGTCACATCGGCCATGTTGGCGTAGACCTCGGCGAGGATCACCGAGATGCGACCGAGCGAGAGCTGGTCGGGCAGGGTGCCGCCCTCTCCCACGCATCCCTCGACGTCGGGTGGGGTGCCAGCCGCGTCGGGGATTCCGTCGGGCGCGCCGGTGTTCGCGTCGTCGTCCTTGTCGTCGTATTCGCAGTCGGTGGTGTCAGTGTCGTCGGGGAGGCCGTCGCCGTCCCAGTCGTCACGCTGACCGTCTCCGTCGGTGTCGACCGGGTCGGATGGAGCGGTGGGATCGTCCTGTGCTCCCGCGGTTGGGGCCAGGAATGTCATCACCAGCAATGCCGCGAGGCTTGCTGCGATCCATGCCAGCCCTCTTCGTGTCCGTCTCATAGAACCCTCCTTCGCCTGTCGCGACCATAGTTTCCACGACGCCGGTGATGGGATGACTCAACCGCAGGGGCGTCACTCGAACGTCATCCATGGTGACTGCCGGCCGGCTGCGTTCGCCTACGCTTCGCCTTTATGCAGAGTCCCCTCGTGGAAGAAGCCCGAGCGATCATCGATGAAGCGGCGGCAGTGGCCGTGCTGACCGGAGCCGGTATCTCGACCGACTCGGGCATTCCCGACTTTCGGGGGCCCAAGGGGATCTGGACCACAAACCCCAAGGCCGAAAAGGCCTCCAACATTCGCTATTACGTGAGCGATCCGGAGGTTCGCAAGGCGAACTGGGCGGCGAGGGCATCCGGCGCGCTCTGGGCGAATGTCGAGCCCAACGTCGGCCATTTCGCCCTCGTGCACCTCGAACAACGAGGAAAGCTCCACACGCTCATCACCCAGAACGTCGACGAACTCCATCAACGCGCCGGGAGTAGCCCCGAACGCGTCGTCGAGGTCCACGGGACGACCCGCAAGGTTGCGTGTCTCGAATGTGAGTACCGCGACAATATGGAGGAGGCCCTCGAGCGGGTGCGATCGGGCGAGGAAGACCCGGCCTGTCCTCGATGCGGTGGCTTGCTGAAATCGGCGACGGTGTCGTTCGGGCAGTCGCTCGACCCCGAGGACTTGCGGCGCTCTGAGGTAGCCGCAAACGAGGCCGACGTGTTCGTCGCGATCGGCACAACGCTGGCGGTCTTTCCGATCAACGAGACCGTCATGATCGCCAAGCAAGCGGGCGCCCGGTTGATCATTGTCAACGCCGAGCCGACGGTGATGGACCACCTTGCCGATGTGGTGCTCAACGAGCAGATCGCCGATGTGTTGCCGAAAATCGTGGGAATGGGCTGAGTTCGGGAATTGATCCTGTCGGGCCGAGGTTGGGGCTGTTAATTCCCGACTAGGTAGGTAGGCTTTCGGCGATGGCCAGTTTCCGTGAACTTCTTCAGCAGGCAAAGGCATCGATCCACGAGGTCGACACCGATGCCGGCGAAGCTCTCCTCGCTGAGGGCTACACGCTGCTCGATGTCCGTGAGCCCGATGAATACGAGCAGGGAGCGATTCCCGGCTCGATTCACATTCCTCGCGGTCAACTCGAGTCCAACATCGAGAACCGAGTGCCCGACCGTGACAGCAAGCTCGTTGTCATGTGTGCCGGTGGCGTGCGGTCGGCGTTTGCTGTGCAGACCCTCGAGCAGCTCGGCTACGGCCATACCGTCTCGATGGACGGCGGCTTCAACAAGTGGAAGGACGAGGGTCGCGATTGGAAGCGTCCGCAGACCCTCACGCCCGACCAGCGCAACCGCTACCAGCGTCACCTGCTCGTGCCCGAGATCGGCGACGAGGGCCAGCTGAAGCTTCTCGGCGCCAAGGTGCTGGTGCTCGGCGCCGGCGGCCTCGGGTCGCCTGCCGCGCTCTATCTGGCGGCTGCGGGCGTGGGCACGATCGGCATCATCGACATGGACGTCGTCGACGAGTCCAACCTCCAGCGTCAGATCCTTCACAACCTCGATCGCATCGGCGAACGCAAGGTCGACTCGGCCAAGAAGACGCTCACCGCCCTCAACCCCGATGTCGACGTCGTCACCTACGACACTCGGCTTGGCGCCGACAACATCATGGACATCATCGAGGGCTACGACGTGGTCGTCGATGGCGCCGACAACTTCCCGAGCCGCTACCTGCTGAACGATGCCACAGTGAAATTGGGGATCCCGGTCGTCCACGGCTCGATCTTCCGGTTCGAAGGTCAGATCACCGTCTTCGATCCCCGCAACGGTCCGACCTATCGCGACATGCTCCCTGAGGCGCCCCCGGCCGAGTTCGCTCCGTCGTGCGCTGAAGCCGGAGTGCTCGGCGTGCTCCCCGGCATCGTGGGCTCGATCCAGGCCCTCGAAGCCCTGAAGCTGATTCTCGGCGTGGGCGACGGTCTCAGCGGCCGCCTGATTGCGTTCGATGCCCTCGAGATGAGCTTTCGCGAGTTCAAGCTCCGGGTCGATCCCAACAACCAGGTCACCTGGGAGAACCGCGATCGCATCGAGATCACGGAGCTCGATGGCCTCTGCATGCCGAGCTTCACCCCGGCCTGACCACCCCTGGGTCGACAACAAGCCGGTTGCGCACCGATAACCTCCCGGGGTTCCGTCGCGCCTGGCGGGACTGACATTGGAGCTTCTCATCCGCCGCCGACTCGCGATTTTGCGCGACCGGAACCCACTTCCCATCGGCACGACTGCCATCGGGACCGGGCTCGTGGTCAATGGCATCACCACGTATGCGTTTCTCGTGGTGGCGCGGCGCGCCCTCGGTGACGAGGCCTACGGCGGTCTGGCGGTGCTCTGGGGCCTGATCTACATCCTCGGACCCGGCCTGTTCCAACCGCTCGAGCAGGAACTCGCCCGAGCGACGGCCAATCGCGCCGGACGTGGTGAAGGCAGCGCCCCGGTGTTTCGCCAGGCCACTCGCATCGGGTCGGTGCAGTTGGCCGTGGTCGTGGTCGGCGCGATCGTCGCCTGGCCCCTCGGCCTCGACGGATTGCTGGACGACCGCATCGATCTCCTTGTCGCCCTGATCTTGTCGATGGCGGCGTTCATGGTGGCGGAGTGCGTGCGCGGCGTGCTGTCGGGCCGCCACGAGTTCACCCGTTACGGCGCATATTTTGCGGCAGAGGGCCTGAGTCGTGTCTTCCTTGCCGGCGTCCTGGCC
>CALKOE010000435.1 GCA_938091985.1 uncultured Acidimicrobiales bacterium
GCCACGCCGTTGCCGAACACGAGGCGATCCTCGATGCGCTGCGGGATGCCGACGGCGACCGCGTCGCCGCCCTCGTCGAGTCCCATGTGCGGTCCTTCGACGAGGAGATCCGGGCTGCTGTGACCGATCGTCTCGAGAGCCCGCTCGCGGGCTGACGGCCGGCGGCGACCGGTTCGGGAACCACCAACGTGCCAGCATCGTCAGATGGGTATGCGCCGCACCGTCCTCGTCTCACTCCTCCTCGTTTGGGCACTCCTCGCAGCGGGCTGCGGCGACAACGCCGACACGGAGACGCTCGACCCGGGTGACGCCCCCACCACCGACACGACACTGGCTCCCACCACCAGCACCGCTTCTCCCGACACCGAGCCAGGAGACGCGGCTCCCATCACTTCGGTCGCCGACGACGACCCCATGGTGAGCTGCCCGTCGGGTACTAGCTTCCCGTTGTCAGCCGTCGACGACGTTCCCCCGATCGCCGAGGCGCCCGCCGGTGTCGAGGCGGCCATGCGTACGTTCCTCGACAACGAGGAAGGCGCGTTCTGGCCTCAGGACGGTTGGCGGGTGCTCCACGAGACCGCAGACCAGGTCCTCGTCGTGCACATCGGCGACCGGTCGACCGCGGCCGACACGGGCCTGAGCTTCATGACGCTGGAAGCCGAAGGGGAGGGCTGGGCGTGGGCCGGAGCATCCGCTCGCGGCGACTGCCCGCTGAAGTTTCAACTCGCCGAAGGTCTCGGAGTGGTCGAGTGGACGCTCGACCCCGACCATCCGGAGCCAGCGCCGGAGGACAACCTCGTTCATGTGCTCGCCCACGAGCGGGCGTGTGCGAGCGCACAGCCGATGGGCGATCGACTGAACGACCCCGTCGTGTTGGCCGACTCGTCGCAGGTGAGCATCACCTTCTCGGTCGAGCCCCTCGAAGGCGGTCAGGACTGTCCAAGCAATCCTTCGGTCGCGATCGAGGTGGATCTCGGCGAGCCGCTCGGCGACCGACGCCTGGTCGACGGACGCGAGGTCGGCGTCGCGCTCGAGGACCTGCTGACCGAGAGCTGAGTCGCTGTCAGGCCGGGGCGGCCACCCCAGGGTTGCAACCCGAACACTTCGTGTGACACCGTTCACACAAGTCGTTGACGCAGATTTGGGGAGATTCATGCGTCGACATCGTCGTCTCATCCGTACCGTCGGGCTGGCAGCAGTGCTGGCATTCACCGTGGTGGCCTGCAACCCGGCCGTCGACTGGAGCGAGGGCGGCGAAGAACGCCGCTTCTGGTGTGACCCCACCGACACAGAGGTCAACGACGGCCATGGCGGCGGCCACGTCGGCCACCACTTCCCGTACACGGAGGAGAAGGGCCCACTGTCATGGCAGGACTGTGCGCTCAACGCCTACTTCATCGAAAAGGGCGCGGCGTACGCCGAACTGTTCCCGACCAAGGGCGTGGCTGAGGCGAACGGCTGGAATTGGATCGCTCCGTGGATCTCTGGGCAGGGCACTCATCACGTGAATCCCGCCGGCATCCCGGCGACGTTCGACCCCAACACACCGACGATGCTCATGTTCGACGGCAACCACTCGAGCGCGCCGTTGACCGGCATGGTGTGGGCCGTGAACCAGCCGCCCGGCTCACATCCGCCAGCAGGGTTCCCCGGCGACAACGACCATTGGCACAGTCACCAGTCACTTTGCTACGACGGCGACGGATTCATCATCGGCGACAGCATCACCGATGAGGAGTGTGCATCTCGCGGTGGCGTCAATGTCGACACTTCGGGCATCTGGCTGGTGCATGTCTGGCTGCCCGAGTACTCGGGTTGGCAGGCCACCGACATCTTCAACAAGACGCACCCCGACATCTGACCGGGGTGGGCCTCACCGCGGTGAGGTCCTTCTTGTTGCTGGTCTTCTGCGTCCTCACGTCGTGTGCGGACCCGGTGGACGAGGGCGCCAGGAACATCGAACGCGCACTCGAAGCCCAACTGCCGGACGGCGCAACGGCCGACATCGACCTCGGTGCAGAGTCGATCACCGTTGAGGATGATGACGGCATCTACGCGACCGGCCGAGACCTCGAGGCTCCAGCGTGGATCGATGCCGCAATGCCGCTCCCCGCCGACCTCGTCATCGAAACCGTGCTCACTGTCGGCGATATAGAGAGTCTGCGCGGCACGACCGAAGTCGCGTCCGACGACTACCTCCGCGACGTCGAGGCCGCGCTTCGCGAGGCTGGTTGGACGATCGACCTCCGCAGAGATGACGCCGGCGCCTCGATACTCCAGGCGACAGACACCGCGGGCATTCCGGTCGATATCGAGCTCGGATCCGGCGAACTCGCCATTGTCACGGGGCGGATCCGAAGCAGTTCCTGACGGACGGCTAGGCCATCGTGGCCGCAGCAGCTCCGATCAACGCGTCGATCTGCGTGATGTCGAGTCCACCGACGGCTCGCGTCACCACGGTGTTGCGATTGTCCAACACGACCCATCCCGGCACTGAGGACACACCGAACGCCGCGGCGATGTCGGCATTGTCGGTGTCGACGAGCACTGAGGCGGGCCAGTCAACCGAAGCAAACCAATCCGACGGCGGATGATTGTCGCGGCTTGCATCCTCGAAGGTCGAGACGGCGATGACCTCGACCCCCTCAGGCAGCGGTGTCTCCGCGAGACGCTCAGCGAGCTCGGGGACTTCGGCCTGACAGGTCGGGCACCAGTGGGCGACGAAGACCACCAATTTGGCGGTGTCGTTCGGTCCGCCGCCGCCCATGACGACCCGGTCGCCGTCGAGGTCTTCGCTCACCACGAGCGGCGCCTTCAGGCCGATCGCGACATCGGGTTCACCGACGACCAAGGTCGGGAGCGGCTCGCCGTTCATCTCGAACCCGTCATCCGCACTGTCGTCATCGCCGCTGGCAATCAGCGCGACCACCACGACGACCGCGAACAGCAGCAGCGCTCCGCCGACGACGAGTCGGTTCGCCGGCGCCGCCCAAAACGAGGATCGAGCCCCCGGATGCGTTCGGGTGTTGGCGCGCTGACGGGCGATCTTGCGACCAGGACGGTTACTCACGTGCACTCCTCATTGGGGGATGTCCATACCGTCCTCCGGCCGAGCTGGTGAGGGCAGGGACGAACGTCCCGTGATCAAAGGCGACCGCGAGCCTCAGATTCCGCATTGCGGAACAGTCCCACTATCCGGAACGGAAATGCTACGGTGGCGGCGCTGCGCAGCCGAAGGGGACTCATGAGCTTTCCGTCCGACCTCGATATCGCCAACCAAGCGAACCTCAA
Source organism: uncultured Acidimicrobiales bacterium (assembly GCA_938091985.1). Taxonomy (GTDB): domain Bacteria; phylum Actinomycetota; class Acidimicrobiia; order Acidimicrobiales; family Aldehydirespiratoraceae; genus JAJRXC01. Next base: position 3,292 of record CALKOE010000435.1, read on the forward strand.
ACCACTCGGCGAGATCGCTGAGTTGGCCGGCATCCCCGGAGAGTGCCTCGAGCCCTACGGTGTCGGCGCCGCAAAGATCAGCCTCGACGCGATCGACAAGATGAGCGACCGCCCACGAGCGAAGTACGTCGTCGTCTCGGCAATCACCCCCACCCCCCTCGGTGAAGGAAAGACCACCACGACGGTCGGTCTTGGTCAGGCCTTCCAACACATCGGCAGCTCGGCCACGATCGCAATCCGCCAGCCCTCGATGGGACCGACCTTCGGTATCAAGGGCGGTGCAGCGGGCGGGGGCTACAGCCAGGTCGTTCCGATGGAACTCTTCAATCTCCACCTCACCGGCGACATGCACGCAGTGACCGCCGCTCACAACATGTGTTCCGCGCTGCTCGACGCGCACCTGTACCACGGCAATGACCTCGGCTTCGATCCCCACAACATCACGTGGCGACGCGTGCTCGACGTCAACGATCGATCGTTGCGCAACACGGTGATCGGCCTCGGCGGTCGCCTCGACGGCATCCCCCGAGAAACCGGATTCGACATCACGGCTGCTTCCGAGGTGATGGCCGCACTCGCACTGTGCACCAGCCTGCAGGACCTACGCGCCCGACTCGGCCGCATCGTGCTCGGCTACTCGAAGGCGGGCACCCCGATCACCGCTGAAGAGGTCGGCGCGGCCGGCTCGATGGCCGTGATCCTCAAGGAAGCCATCAAGCCCAACCTGATGCAGACGCTGGAGAACACACCGGCCCTCGTCCACGCCGGCCCATTCGGCAACATCGCCACCGGCAACTCGAGCATCGTCGCCGACCAGATCGGCATCCATACGAGCGAGTTCCTGTTGACCGAGGCCGGCTTCGGCGCCGACATGGGAGCCGAGCGCTTCTTCAACATCAAGTGCCGCTATTCGGGCATCGCCCCCGATGCTGCGGTGCTCGTCGCAACGGTCCGCGGCCTCAAGGCCCACTCGGGCAATCACAAGATCGTCGCCGGCAAGGCACTCCCCGACGCGCTCCTCGCGGAGAACCCCGATGAGGTCCACATGGGCGGCGACAACCTCCGCAAGCAGCTCGAGAACATGCAGATCCACGGCTGCACTCCAGTGGTGGCCATCAACGTGTTTCCGGGCGACCACCAAGGCGACATCGACGCGATCCATGAGATCGCCGACGAATACGGAGCCCGAGCGGCGGTGTCGACTCACTTCTCCGACGGCGGTCGCGGTGCCACCGAGCTCGCCACGGCCATCAAGGAAGCGGCCGAGGACCCGTCGGAGTTCCAGGTGCTCTACCCCGACGACGCGTCGCTCAAGGACAAGATCCACGCCGTCGCGACGAAGGTCTATGGCGCCGATGGCGTCGAGTACTCAGCTCAGGCGAACAAGCAGCTCCAGACCTACACCGATGCCGGCTTCGACAACCTGCCGGTGTGCATCGCAAAGAGCCACCTGTCGCTCAGCCACGACGCCAGCCTCAAGGGCGCACCCACAGGGTGGACCCTGCCCGTGCGGGAAGTGCGCGCGTCGGTGGGGGCCGGTTTCGTCTATCCGATCTGCGGCGACATGCGCACAATGCCCGGTCTCGGCAAGACCCCGGCCGCCCACGCCATCGACATCGATGCCGACGGCAACGTCATCAACCTCTCGTAAGGACTTCGGAATGAGCGCAATCGTCTTTCGTCGGCGGCAGTCTCGAATCGGCATCCGAAACCAAGCCGCCCGCGACGCGATCGAAGACCTCACCTACGAGCTCATCCCGATCGGGAGCCTCTCTTCGCAAGTCGAGCATTTGCCGTCCAATGCGCGCGTCTCCGTCACCGCCTCGCCGGCACAGACACTCGACGCGACGCTCGACATCTGCGCCGAACTGCTCGACCTCGGCCACCGCCCGATCCCACATCTGGCCGCTCGAATGGTCGACGACACAGCCCACACGGCGGCCATCGCCGCTCGGTGCCGACGCTTGGGTCTCAGCGAGATCTTCTGCATCGCCGGCGATGCAGAAGTGCCCGGCGCCCATGCCGACGCGATGAGCTTCCTGCGAGAGTTCCTCGACATCGCAGCGGGCGATGTCACCGCCGTCGGCGTTGGCAGCTACCCGGACGGCCACGCGTTCATCCCAGCTGCAGCGCTGCACGACGCACTGATGGAGAAGCAGGACCTGTTCCTTCAGGCCGGCGTGGCCGGCCACACCGCCACGCAGATGTGTTTCTCGGCCGACACGATTCGACAGTGGCTCGAAGCGGAACGAACTGAAGGCTTTGCCATGCCGGTTCACCTCGGCGTTCCGGGCGTGGTCGACCGAACACGGTTGCTTCGGATGGGGATGCGACTCGGCGTTGGGGCCTCGTTGCGGTACCTCAAGAAGAATCGCAACGGGATGATCAAGCTCTTCGCCTCGACGGGTTACAACCCGAGCAGTCTCATCGATCCTCTGGCCGCCGACTTCGAACGTCTCGGCATCACCGGCATTCACAGCTTCACCTTCAACCAGGTGGAGGCCACCCGAAGGTGGCAGCAATCGGTTCTCGCCTAGCTCGAGGCCCGGGCCAGCGCCTCGGCGAGTTTGCTGAGAATGAGGAACGAACCGGTGACGAGAATCGTGTCGCCCGGCGCTGTCTCAGCGATCGCTTGGGCGGCTGCGGCGTCGAACGACGTGGCCTCGTCGGCCCGGCCGCCAAACCTCCGAACGGCACCGGCGAGCGCCGCTGCGGACTGGCTCCGAGGGCCGACCTGGCCGCCGAACTCCACCGTGATGACGGGCGCGCCGAAACGCCCGAGCTCGGCCCCGCACCCGTCGAGGTCCTTGTTTGCGTTGATCGCCGCTATCACGAGGGTTGGGCGCTGATCGTCGATCGACCCAGCCAGCGCCGCCAGCTTCATCGGGCTGTGCGCACCGTCGAGCACCACGGTCCGGCCACCGATCACCCGCCGCTCCATGCGGCCCGGCAACGCGACCGGTTCGGCCGGCGGAAGTGGCCGACCGAGCAGCTCCGCAAGGTGTTCGGCCGCCACGTCGGTCACTACATCGGCATGGACCTGCCAATCACCGGGAACGTCGCCGATCACCTGCAGCTCGACGCGGTGCGCGGCGGCCATCTCCTGCACGACGTCGGAGGCGACCGAGGAGGACTGCGGGCCGAGGATCGCGTGGCGGCGACCCTGCATCACCGCCGCCTTCTCTCTGGCGATCTCGCCGACCGTCGAACCCAACACCTCGGTGTGGTCGAGACCGATGTGGGTCATCACCGTGAGTGTGTCGGAGCGGCGCAGGACCGACGTTGCGTCGAGACGACCACCGATACCGGCTTCAGTCACGAACACGTCGGCATCATGGCGGCGACCCAGGACCCACGAGAGCGCTGCAGTGACGGCGAAGAACGTCGGGGCAATCCCATGCGCTCGACGAACGCTCACCAATGCCGCATCGATCTCGTCGATCGCCGCGGTGACCTCGTCCCAAGACGGCAGCTCGCCGTCGAGCAGGAACCGTTCGCGGACATCCTGAACGTGGGGCGACTGATGCGTCGCAACACGCAGGTCTGCGCCGACGAGGCGCCCGGTCAGGCGCGCCGCAACCGACCCCTTTCCCGCCGTGCCGACGATGTGCACCGCTGGTGCATGGTGCTGCGGCGAGCCGAGCTCATCGACGAGTGCCTGCGACAGCCGCACCGCCTGCTCGCCTCGGGGCGGATCGACGACGACGAATCGGTTCAGCCACTCGGTCGAGTCAGTCGAAGCACTCACGTGATCGACCCCTCCCCTTCCGATCCGGTCGTTCCATCATGCGGAACCGTGCCACAATCCAGCACAGCGGGTGGCGGTCGCTGCCAAGCCCCGCTACCACTGTTACCCCCACGATGTTCGAGGACCGCGCCGAGTATGAAGATTCTGCTAGCCGACACGCTCCCAGGTGCCGCCGTCGACCGACTCGAAGCCGCAGGCGACGAGGTGGTCGCCAAGGGCGACCTCAACGCCGACACCCTCGGCGAAGAACTCGCCGGCGTGGAAGTACTCGTCGTGCGCTCGACCAAGGTCACCGCTGAGGCACTCGAACATGCCGATGAGTTGGCGCTCATCGTTCGCGCTGGTGCCGGTACGAACACCATCGACACCGCGCGCGCTGCTGAGCTCGGCATCTTCGTCTGCAACGTGCCCGGCATGAACGCACTCGCCGTCGCCGAACTCGCAATGGGACTCTTGATCGCCGTCGATCGCCACATCGCGACGGCCACCGCCGACCTCCGCAGCGGCAAGTGGAACAAGAAGGCCTACTCGAAGGCCGAGGGGCTCTTCGGTCGCACACTCGGCATCGTCGGACTCGGCGACATCGGCATCGCGATGGCGGTGCGAGCCAGCGCGTTCGGCATCGACGTCATCGCCGAGCACAAGCCTGGTCGGTCGGCCACAAGCGTCGATCGAGCCGAGCAGGCCGGCGTTCGTTTCGTCGAGTCGCTCGATGAGCTCTTGGGCGCGGCCGACATCGTGTCGCTGCACGTGCCGGGCGGTCCCGACACCTTGGGCATGGTCGATGCGGCGTTCCTCGCGAAGATGAACGACAACGCCATCCTTCTCAACACGAGCCGAGGCGACGTCGTCGACGAAGCGGCGCTCATCGAAGCTATGGACACCCGCGGTATCCGCGCCGGACTCGACGTGTTCGCAGACGAGCCCGGGAGCGGCACCGCCGACTTCTCGTCAACTCTTGCCCAGCACCCTTCAGTGGTCGCCACCCACCATGTGGGCGCCTCGACCGAGCAGGCGCAAGAGGCGGTCGCTGCGGGGACCATCGACACCATCGACACTTACCGCTCGGGCTCGGTCCTCAACTGCGTCAACATGGAAGCGGTGCCGTCGCGAGCAGCAACCCTGTCGATTCGACACCAGGACCGAGTTGGCGTACTCGCCGCGGTTCTCGCGATCCTGCGAGGTGAGGGGCTCAACGTGTCCACCATGTCGAACAAGGTCTTCGCCGGCGCCAAAGCCGCGGTGGCGACGATCGATGTTGCCGCGGTGCCGAATGCCGAGATCCTCGAACGGATCAAGGCCCACGAACACGTCATCAACGTCTCCGTCACCCTCGCATGACGTCGCCGCTCTTCGCCCCGTTTCGGGGGTGGTTGATTCATCCGGACTGGGCGACGCGAGTGATCGCCGGCGCCTACGACGCGAAGACGCCCGCCGAGCGGCGCGCGATCGTCGATGCCAACCCGTTCAGCTTTTTCGGTGTCACTCGATCGGCCGAGGATCTGGCTCCCGGCCAGGAAGCCGACGATGATGAACTCCTCCGTCTCGGCGCTGCGACCCTCACCCGAATCCTCGAGGCCGGCGCCTTCGAGCCGTCGGATCACGCGGCCTTCTACGCCTACCGACTCGTCTACCGCGACCACATGCAGACGGGAATCGTCGGTGCGCTCGACGTCGACGGGTTGCGTGACGGCCGAGTGCTCACCCACGAGAACGTGCGACCCGAGCGGGCAACGCTCCTCGGACGCCACCTCGAAGTGGTCGGGGCCACGTCGTCGCCTATCGCGCTGACCCACGAGCCCGACCCCGACCTGCGCTCCCTCCTCGGCGCGGCGACGACTCGCGCCCCCCACGTCGACCATGTCGTGGAAGACGTCCACCACTTGATCTGGACACTCAACGAGGACGAGAGCATCCGAGTCGGCAAGATCCTCGCCGCCTCCCAGGTGTATGTCACCGATGGACACCATCGATCCGCCGCGGCCCTGGCGGGTCGCGACGCCCATCACGGCGACGTGCCGTTCAGCCGCACCCTTGCGGTGCTATTCCCCGCCGACGAGCTCCGGGTCGAGGCGTTTCACCGCCGAGCCCACGACGTTGATCTGCGCACGGCCGAAGACCTTCGGGTCTCTCTGGCAACCGTCGGGGCCGTGACGGCCGCCGCAGACGCAGCCGCCGCGGCGCCCACCGCCCGAGGCGAGATCGGCATCTACCACCACGGCCAATGGTCGAGGCTCGTGCTCGACCCACAAGAACGGCCTTCCGCGCTCGCATCACTCGACGTCGAACGATTGCGGCGCGACGTGCTCGGCCACGTGCTCGGCATCGACGAACTCGCGCCCGGCAGCGGTGTCGACTACGTGCCGGGCCCGTCCGGCGTGGGCGAGTTGGTGGCCCGCTGCGACGCCGACGGAATGCTCGGATTCGTGGTGTTCCCGACCGACATCCACGACCTGATGGCAGTCGCCGCAGCGGGCGAACTCATGCCCCCGAAGTCGTCCTACTTTGCGCCCAAACCCCGCTCCGGAGTGTTTCTCCGTGTGCTCGGGGTCGGCGCAACCGCGCACCTTCCCGCGAGCTGATCGCCGCCGAGCTCAGCTCGGGATGGCACCCAGCATGCGGGCTGCCGCGAGAGTGTTTTCCATCAGACAACCGATGGTCATCGGCCCCGTCCCGCCGGGCATCGGCGTGATGGCGCCCGCCGTCTCCTGCACGCTGTCGAAGTCGACATCGCCCACGATACCTTCCTCGGTGCGAGAGATGCCGACATCGAGCACAGCGGCTCCCGGCTTCACGAAGTCGGCGGTGACCAGACGGGCCATGCCGGCCGCAGCGACGATGATGTCGGCGCTGCGACAGACCGCCGCCAAGTCTGCGGTGCGGCTGTGGGCCAGCGTCGGCGTGGCATCACAGCCCTTCCGTCCGAGCAACAACACCTGCGGCAAGCCGACCAATGTCGACCGGCCGATCACCACCGCAAGCTTGCCGGAGGTCTCCACTCCGTAGCGTTCGAGCAATCGCATCACGCCGAGCGGGGTGCACGGCACATGGCCGACGCGACCGCGAACCAGGCGACCCATCGACCGCTCGGTGAGCCCGTCGACATCCTTCTCGGGCGGCACCAGGTCGAGGACTGCTTCAGCGTCGAGCCCGGCCGGCAACGGCAGCTGCACGAGAATGCCATGGACCTCCGGGTCCTCAGCGAGATCACGAACGGCAGACTCGACGTCGTCTTGGGACGCGTCGGCCGACAGCTCG
>CALKOE010000436.1 GCA_938091985.1 uncultured Acidimicrobiales bacterium
TGACCTCGACGGCATCGTCGAGCGCCGAATCGAAGCTGACGGTTGCGGCCGAATGGATGGCCAGGTCGCACGTGGCGAGCATGGCGAGTCCGTCGTCGTCGAGACCGAGGCCGTCGGTGCTGACATCGCCGGAGACGGCGAACACTCGCCGGGCGCACATCTCGTCGAAGGTCTCTTCGCCGGCGGCCTCCAGCTCGGCTCGGAGGCGGTCGAATGCATCGTTGCGGAGGATGTCTCGGTCGACGCGGTGCTGGGCGCCCCGACGGCCGGGACGCACGATCAGGACCAGCTCGCAGCCAGGAGCGCTGCGGAGCAGGCGTTCGACCAGCGCGGTGCCGAGGAAACCGGTCGAGCCGGTGACGGCGATGCGCGCCTGGTTGAGCTCCTCCCGAATCACGCGATCTCCTCCACACCAGTGTTCTAGCAGCACTCTCTACCAATTGGTAGAGAACTCGGCCGGGTTGGTGTAGACATCGGAAGTGACCGATCGTCCGACCCGAGAACGCATCCTCGCTGTTGCGCTCGGTGCCTACGGAACCGACGGGTTCTCGGCCACCTCTCTCGATGCGCTGGCCGACCAGCTGGGCGTTCGAAAACAGACGATCCTCTACTACTTCCCCTCGAAGCAGGCGCTGTTCGACGCGGTGGTCGATGATGCCGCAGCCGATCTCGTGAAGGTCTTCGACGAGGAGGCATCTCGGGGGCTCAGCGGCATCCAGCAGATCGAGGCGATCGTGCGCCACGTGTTTCGCCTGGCCGTGCGGCGCCCTGAGCTGCTCGGCCTCGTGCGCGAAGTGACCCGGCCCGGGTCGGTCACTGCCGAACGTCTTGCCGGCCACGTCGCTCCGACCTTCGACCGGGCCCGCGACTTCCTCCAGCGCGAGATGGATGCCGGCCGCCTGCGTTCATCGGACCCCTCCATGCTCTTGCTGTCGCTCTATTCGACGGTGGTCGGCGTGGCCACGGAGCTCGAAGTGCAGCGTGCGCTCGGACTGCCACCCTCGCTGCGGGCCACGGTCGCCCGCCGCCAAGAGCTCATCCGTTTTCTGCGGGCTGCGCTCGCGACGGAGTCGGCGAGCTAGTGATCGGTGCGGGTGTGTGACTGCTGGCGTCGGTGGCGAGAGATCGCCAAGTCGACGAGGCGATTGATCAGCGTCGGGTAGTCGACGCCGACCGCGGCCCACATCTCGGGATACATCGAGATCGGCGTGAAGCCCGGCATCGTGTTGAGTTCGTTGACGAGCCATCCCCGTTCTTCCTCGAGGAAGAAGTCGACTCGGCCGAGGCCTTCCACTCCGAGGGCCCGATAGGTGGCCACGGCGAGGCGTTGCATCTCGGCGAGTTCGTCGGGGGCGAGGGGTGCGGGGATGAGGCGGTTGGCGCCGTCTTCGTATTTGTCGGCGTAGTCGTAGAAGTCGGCGCCGGGGATTATCTCGCCCGCGGTGCTGGCCTCGGGTGCCTCGTTGCCGAGCACCGAGATTTCGAGCTCGCGGCCCACGATCTCTTCCTCGATCACCACGGTGCGGTCGTAGCTGGCGGCGAGTTCGATGGAAGCGATCGCTTCGTCGCGGTTGGTTGCCCGCGACACGCCGACGCTCGAGCCCATGTTGGCCGGCTTGATGAAGAGGGGAAGTCCGAGGCCCTCGATGGCGGTGTCGACTTCGGCGGCGATGGTCGACGGTGAGCCGTCGGGTCGGCGGACCCCGCCGAACTCTTCGGTGTCGACGGTGAGCCATCGGAACTCGCCCTGGGGGATGCCGTGGGAGGCGAGATGGATCTTGGCTTTCACCTTGTCCATGCACAGTGCCGAGGCCAACACGCCGGCGCCGACGTAGGGCACCCCGGCCAGCTCGAGCAGGCCTTGGACGGTGCCGTCTTCGCCCATCGGCCCGTGGAGCACGGGAAGCACCACGGTGATCGGGTTCGTGGTGTTCGTGGCGTCCGGTGTGTTCGCGACGACCGGCACCCGGGCCAGGAGGGGAAGCGCATCGACGGCGGGACCGGCAGCGGTGAGGCGCTCGGGGAGGGCGTCGGCGCCGTTGGCGAGCGCCTCCATGGCGGCTTCGGCCAGGACCCACTCGCCGTCGCGGGTGATGCCGATCGGTTCCACGTCGTAGCGGGCTGGGTCGAGGGCAGCGAGCACGTGGCGAGCGGAGACACAGGAGACGTCGTGTTCGGCGGAGCGACCGCCGAAGAGCACGACGAGGCGAACGCGGGGCGGCAGGGAATCGTCGGTAGACACTGGGCCCGACGGTAGTCGTGCCACACTGCCCACATGCGTTGGATCGCCGCAGAGATTGCCGACGTCGTGGGTGGCGTGGTCACCCAGGGCGACCCGGCGGCCGTCATCGACACGGTCACCCAGGACAGTCGTGAGATCGCCGCCTTCGGTGAGACCCCGGCGCTCTTCGTGCCCTTGCTGGCCGAGCGCGATGGCCATGACTTCATCGGTGCCTCTGGGGCCACGGCCACGTTTTCGTCTCGGCCCGCGGCGGATCTCTCGGGATTGCCCGACCACACAGTGGTGATCGAGGTCGACGACACCGCTCGGGCACTGTCGGAGCTCGGCTCGGCCGGGCGAGCCCGTCTCGCCGGCCGGCCCGTGATCGGCATCACTGGCTCGGTCGGCAAGACCACCACGAAGGACTTTCTCGCAGCGATCCT
>CALKOE010000437.1 GCA_938091985.1 uncultured Acidimicrobiales bacterium
CGCTGGCATCAGCGCCGATCTCGCAGCGGGTATCGCCGCGGCAGCCACCTCGATCGACGAGGGCCACGCTGCGGCCAAGGTCGCCGCTCTGGCGAGCTGACCAGCGGTCAGCGGCGAGTGCCGACGCCGGCTCGTCGACGCCGCGGTCGACCTGCGCCCACGCCCGTGCGTTCGGTGGCTCGACCGGCCGATGATGAGTCCTGCGGCGCGTAGGTGGGGATCCGCGGTAGTGGCTCGACCAGAACACCCCCGACCGACTCGAGCCGGACCTTGCCGGCGTTTCGTTCGAGCCAGGCCACGATCGTGAGCAGCTCGTCGGCTTCATCACGGCGGGGAACGGGCAGACGAGTTGCTCCGGCGGGGATCGGCGTGGGCGCGCCGACGGCGAGTTCGTCGCCCCAGAGTGATGCGGTCTCACCCTCGGCACCGCACGCCACCAGGAGGCCGCGGTCGAGTTCGGCCCATGCCGAGCCGATCGAGATGCGGACCTCGCCGGCCCGGCGCAAGAGATCGAACCGCCGGCTGCGGCGCAATGCCCCGGAGAGTGCCTCGGCTCGGTCTCGCACGTCGGCGGCTTCCTCGAATCGCTCGGTGCTCGCGAGCATTTCGATGCGCTCGTCGAGGGGGGCGAGCAGACGGGCAGGGTCACGTTCGAGTGTGTCGAGCAGCTCGTCGATCACCTTGGTGTAGTCATCGTCGGAGGTGGCACCGGAACACGGACAGGCGGCCACCCCGATCTGGGCCGGGGCGCAGGTGGGCCTCAGGGTTGTGCCCGTGGACTTGGCTGTGCAACGACGGATCGGTGCGGCCGACTCGATTGCCTCGATCACTCGCTTGGCCCGCTTCGCCGACGAGATCGGGCCGAGATAGAGCGCGCCGTCGTCTTTCACCGAGCGCACCACCGAGAGTCGGGGAAAGCGCTCGTCGAGGGTGAGCTTCACATACGGGTACTTGCTCGACTTCGTGCCCTGTCGGTTGAAACGAGGGAGGTGCTTGTGGATCAGGCGCAGCTCGAGCACGGCGGCTTCGAGCCCATTGCGACACACGTGGTGATCGATGCGCTTCGTCTCCCGCAAGAGCTGTCCGATCTTTCGACGCTCATCCGTGGAGAAATAACTCCGTACCCGTGAGCGCAGGTTGGCCGCCTTGCCCACGTAGAGAATCTCGCCGCGGGCATCGAGAAACATGTAGACGCCAGGTTCGCAGGGGAGACCATCGGTGAGCGGGAGCTTCTTCGCCTGCGCGCTGCCCGCCATCTTCGGGAGCACGATCAGGTCGTCGAGCCCGGTGACGCCCAGAGATCCGGCCCGTTCCAACAGGTAGTGGAGGAGGTCGCCGGTGGCGAGCGCATCATCGAGCGCACGGTGGCTCGGGGTGTGGGAAAGGCGGAGTCGGTCGGCCAGGGTGCCGAGCTTGCAGTTGGGCACCTCGTCTCGCAGTAGGCGGCGGGCGAGCGCCAGGGTGTCGATAGAGCGATGGGGGAGTCGGGGACGCCCCTGCTGCTCGAGCGCGGCGTTGAGAAAGCCGATGTCGAATCTGATGTTGTGGCCGACGATCACTGCGTCGCCGATGAACTCCAGCAGCGAGGGCATCACCGCTTCCATCCGAGGTGCCCGCATCACCATGGATTCGGTGATGCCGGTGATCACCGTGATCTCCGGTGGGATCGCGCAACCCGGGTCGACGAGCGTCTGGTAGGTGCCGAGGCATTCGCCGCCCTTGAGCTTCACTGCGCCTACTTCGGTGATGGCGCAGTTGGCGGCGGAACCGCCGGTCGTCTCGAGGTCGACGACTACGAAGGTGACCTCGTGCAAGGCCGTGCCGAGATCGTCGAAGCTGCGCTGGGACTCGACGAACGTCTGTTCGGACATCCAGCCAGGATGGACGAACGTCTGTTCGGCGTCAAGCGACTGTCGAGCTAGAGCAGGACCGACTTGAGATGATCGGCGAGACGTACGGCGAGTGCCACGATCGTGTAGGTCGGCGTGGCCACCCCCGGCGTGGAGAAGACCGAACTCCCGGCAACCCACAGATTGTCCACGTCGTGCATGCGGCAGTCGGGGTCGACCACGCCCTCGTTGCGGTCATCGGTCATGCGGGTCGTGCACATGTGGTGGAAGCCGACGCCGATCGGGAAATTGTCGAGATCGATCTCCGACGGCGTCGCTGAGTAGAGGGTGATGTATTCGCCCTGGACGAGATTGTCGATGGCGTCGGCATGGACGCCACCGGGGATGAGCTGCATGCGGCCCCACCCGGCTTCGCCGGCGGCTTCGGCGATGGTGCGGAGTCCGCCGAGCACCCGTGCTCTGTCGTCGGCGCTGTAGCGCCAGTCGAGTTCGACACGGCGCATGCCGGTGGCGTCTGTCGCTCGCCCGAGACCCACCCGGCTCTCGGGATCGAGTTCCTGTTCGGCGAGTGCCTGGAGAGAGACCACGCTCTCCGGCGACTCGGCGCGATGGCCCAACAGCGCGCTGATTTCGCTGGTGCCTGCTCGACCCGCTTCCTCCGCCGGTCGACCTGCATCGAGGTTGCCGACGAGCAGCTGCATTTCGACGCCGGTGGTGGCCTCGTCGCGAAGGTGATCGTCGGTGAGGCCAAGGGCGAACTTCGCTCCGTGCCGGTTCCCTGCGTGGCGCCCGGACGGAATCGTGACCTCGTCGCCGGCCAGGCCGGCAAGAGCCTCGGCCCCGGATTCGGCCACCCCGAAACCCGCATAGACCTGAAGGTGCTCGGCAAAGTGGCGCCCCACCTGGTCGGTGGCGTTGCCGAGTCCGGAGTCGTCGGCGTCGGTGGACGAGAGGAGGATTCGGGCGTTCTCGATGCCGCCGGTCGCGAGCACGAATGCAGTTGCCGTCACATCGAAGGAGATGCCTTCGAGGGTGCGGGCCTGGACAGCGGTGACCGCGCGCCCGTCGTCGGTCGCCAGGTTCACCACATTGGCGTGGAGCATCACCTCGACGTCAACGCTCGCCTCCAAATCACTCCGGTAGAGAAGGCCGAACAGGGTCGGGTAGGTGAGCTGGAAGACGAACGGCTCGACGCGGGCATTGCCGATCGCCGGCGCCGCCAGGCCAAGACGCTGCTCCCATGTGTCGAGGCCGAAGTCGCCGTCGGTGATGCGAACCCACTCCGTCGCCCGGTCCCAATAGGGCAGCAGGTCGTCGTGGGAGATCGGCCAGCCGGAGCGGCGGAGACCCTCACGGACCTCGAAGTCGATGGGTGACAGAGGCCGGCAGAACCCGGCCCAGTGATTCGTGGTGCCACCGAGATAACGCAAGCGGGTCTGGTCGAGCCGAACCGGATTGTCGAGGGTCTCCAGGGTTCGACCGACGGAATCTCCGGCGGCGAGGTCCTGAGTGTCGGGCTCGACATCGGTGCCGCCCGATTCAAGGACGATCACCGAGAGTCCGCTTCCCATGAGCTCCATGGCGAGCGTGATTCCGGCCGCCCCGGCACCGATGACGCAGACGTCGGCGGAGCGACGTGTGCCGCTCGGCAGCGAGCGCGCATCGGTCAGCATTCGTCTGCCTCGCAGAGCAGGGCGACAACGGCCGCGGCGCGTGCTTCGGACTCGGCGAGCACCCAGCCGTCGACGCTCACCGTGCGGCGTTGAGCGAAGTCATCGCGAACGATCGCAGCTGCATCGACGAGCGGGTCGTCGCCGATACCGGGAAGGGCACGCAGCAGCGTCTGGAGATCATCCTCGCCGGTTGTGGCGATCACCCGGCGCCCCAGTGCGATGACGGCGGCGTCGACCGCGACCGGAAGGCTCGGTACCTGCACCGGGGCGGCGGTTGTTGTCGTCGTCGAGGTGGAGGTCGTGGTCGTTGTCGGGTCGTCGGGCAGCGACACGACCTCGCCGTCGCTTCGTCGATCGATGAAGCCGGCACCGCCGGAGATGATCAGCGCAAGAGCCCCACCGGATCCGAGTTTGAGCGTCTGGCGTCGAGTCAGGGACACGGCGGGGAATCTAGTGGTGTCACACCCCCTTCGTAGGGTGCAGTCCATGGCACCTTCCTCCCACCTCCGCCTGGTTCCCGACCTGTCTTCCGGCGAGTCAGGGCTCTTCCAGCCTTTCTCGACCGAAGCGGCCCTCACCATCGACTGTGAGATCTGCGAGGTCCGCGACACCGATGCATGCGATGACTGTGTCGTGAGCTATCTCGTGGGGCACGAGGCCGGCACCCCGGTCGTGCTCGATGCCGACGAGAAGCGAGCCGTCGATCTGCTGGCCGACGCCGGGTTGGTGCCCGCGAGTCGGTTTGTGCCTCGTCCCGGCGTTGGGTGATCCGCGGCGGGTCGGCCCACGCTCGTAGCATGGGTGGGTGCCTGCAACGCTCGCGGCGCTCCAACGCATCGGTCTCGAGGCAGGCCTGTGTGCGGTTGGCGCCACCACCGCCGATCCCTTCCCCTCGACGCGTGCAGATCTCGAAGAGCGCAAGGCCCGCGGCCTCGACGCCGGAATGCAGTTCACCTATCGGAATCCGGCCCGCTCGACGGATCCCGACCGGTCGCTGCCGGGCGCGACCACGCTGATCGTCGGGGCCTACGACTATCAGCGACTCGAGCCGGCTCCGCCGGTCGTTGAGCCGGTCGGGCGTGTGGCCGCTTACTCGTGGGAAGACCACTACGCCGAGCTGCGCGCCGGCCTCGAGGCGATGGCCGTCGAGCTGCGAAGCGACGGGTACCGGGCGATCGTGTTGGCCGACCAGAACCATCTGGTCGATCGTGCCGCCGCGCATCGAGCCGGCATCGGGTGGTGGGGGAAGAGCAGCAACGTCCTGGTGCCCGGCGTCGGGAGCCTCGTGGTGCTCGGCTCGGTCCTCACCGATGCTCCGGTCGCCATTCCCGATCCAGCGCCTGTCGACGACGGCTGTCGCTCGTGCACGAAGTGTCTCGATGGCTGCCCGACCGGGGCGATCATCGAACCCGGCGTGATCGACGCGGCGCGATGTCTGGCCTGGCTTCTTCAGACCGATGGGCTGTTTCCCGTCGACTACCGAGTGGCGCTGGGAGATCGCCTTTACGGCTGCGACGACTGCCAAGACGTGTGTCCTCCCAACCAGATTCGCCGTCGCCGACCCTCGGAGGCCGGCGATGACGGCGCCTGGGTACCGATCCTCGAAGTGCTGGCGCTCGACGACGCCGCCCTGATGGAACGTCTCGGCCGCTGGTACATCCCAGATCGCAATCCGGCGTACCTGCGCCGCAACCTGCTTGTGGTCCTCGGCAACCTCGGTTCGGCAGATGACCCGGCGGTGCTCCACGCGTTGCGGGTTGCCCTGACCGATGAACGCGGCGTGGTGAGGGCTCATGCGGTCTGGGCCGCACGGCGCCTCGGGGCTGACAAGCTCCTTGTCTCTCTGGCGACCGATGACGACGAGATGATGCGGGCCGAACTCGACCGTGCCGACGTACCGCGGCTCGACGTTCGTTCCGGCCCGGCGAGGGCGTAAGGTCCGCCGCTGTGGTGCGTCACCTCCTCGTCACCAACGACTTTCCTCCCAAGGTCGGCGGCATCCAGAGTTACCTCTGGGAGCTCTGGCGTCGTCTCCCCGCCGACGATGTCGTTGTCCACACAACCCCCTACGAGGGGACCGAAGAGTGGGATGCCGAGCAGGACTTCACCATCGTGCGAAGCCGCGAACCCTGGCTGTTGCCCCAGCCAGTGCTCGCCCGGCGGGTCAACGCGATGGCCGAGCGCTACAGCGCAGAACTGGTGATCCTCGACCCCGCGGTGCCCGTCGGTCTGATCGGGCCTCACCTCAATCGCCCCTATGCCGTGGTGCTGCACGGGGCCGAGGTCACGATCCCGGGCCGACTCCCGGTGACCCACACGCTGCTCAATCGCGTTCTGCGAGGGGCGGTCGGCGTGATCGCCGCCGGCGGATACCCGGCGGCTGAGGCGGAGCGCTCGCTCGGGCGCGAGTTGCCGACGACGATCGTGCCCCCGGGCGTGGATGCGGATCGCATCGTGCCGTTCAGCGATGAACAAAAACGGGCGGCGAGAGAGAAGTTCGGGCTCCCGGTGGACGGCCCGTTGGTCACCTCGGCGAGCCGTCTCGTTCCCCGGAAGGGGATGGACGTGCTCATTCGCTCGTCGATGGAACTCCAGCGGCGCTGTCCCGACGTGCACGTTGCGATCTCCGGAGGGGGGCGCGACCACGACCGACTGCAGAAGTTGATCACCGAACTCGACGCACCGGTCACCCTGCTCGGACGCCTTCCCGATGCCGACATGCCCGCGCTCTATGCCTGTGGCGACGTGTTCTCCATGCTCTGCCGCACCCGCTGGGGTGGTCTCGAACAAGAGGGATTCGGGATCGTCTTCGTCGAAGCTGCCGCAGCCGGCGTACCCCAGGTGGCAGGCCGCAGCGGTGGCGCGCACGAAGCCGTCGCGCACAACGAAACCGGGCTGGTGGTCGACGACCCGACCGACGAGGTGGCGGTCGCCGACGCACTCGCGACGCTGATCGAGGATCCCGCTCGCCGCGCCGCGATGAGCATCGCCAGTCGACAACGAGCCGAGACCGAGTTCAGCTACGACGTGCTCGCCGCTCGGCTTCGCGCCGCGATCGATGAGATGGTGACGCCATGACGCACGAAGGGGCAGGAGTCATCAAGGCTTCGTGGGCAGGAACGATCGTCTTCGCGATCAGCGCGTGCATCGCCACCGTCGACCCTGATGCCCTCGGGGCGCCCGCGGTGGTGGTTTCGTTGGTGCTCTTCGCGGCCGGAACTGTGGCGATGTTCTGGGCATTTCTCCTCGCGGTGGAACGGAGCCGAACCGACGCGATCGGCATCGGCGGGCTCTACTTTGCCGCAGGAACCGCGCCCCGAGCGGTGCAGCGACTCCTCATGGGATCGCTGGCCTTGCAGGTCGTCGTGGCCTTCACCACGGCCTCGATTCGGGTCTTCACCAGCCTCGCGTTCGGTATTCTCGTGCCCGTGTGGGGACTTGGTCTCGCTGGTCTGTGGTGCGCCCGGCACGGCGAGTTCGCACCCCGCGACGACCCGGACCGGTAGGGTCCTGTCCGCGCAGCTGAACGGAGGCCCAGATGGTCGATCAGACAACCGAGCAGACAACGATCATGGCCCCGCCCGACGCCTGTTACGCGGCGGCGATCGACTTCGAGCGCTATCCCGAGTGGGCGACGGACATCAAGATGGCCCGTGTGTTGTCTCGTGATGACGACGGCCGTGCCGTCGATGTCGAGTTTCGGGCCGCCGCGATGGGGCGCAGCACCACCTACACGCTGCGCTACTTCTACGGCGCCAACCCCCGCCGCATTGCCTGGCGACTAC
>CALKOE010000438.1 GCA_938091985.1 uncultured Acidimicrobiales bacterium
GGCCGGAAGGATGTCGCTGCGGCGCAGCACGTCGAGACCCCGCGCCCGAGCGTCCTTGACCTCAGGGTTGTGGTCGGGAATGGCCGTGCTGATCGCAACGAACTCGGCGTCGCCGATGTTGGCGGCGTCGTGCCCGATCGAGATCTTGATGCCATCAGCTCGGAGGCGCTCGGCGACGGGTCCGTCCTTGAGGTCGGACCCGGTGACGCGATGACCCATTCGGTGCAGCACCGATGCAATCGCGCCCATACCGGCACCGCCGGCACCGATGAGGTGGATACGACGGGGGGTGCCCAAGTCGGGGATCATCGCTGGCTCCTCTTCATGAGTCGGCCCGGGGAAGGGGTCGACGGGCGTGGGATTCGACGAGGTCGACGATCGCAGCCGGCGCATCGGCTCGACCGATCGAGGCAGCTGCGGCCGACATTTCGGTCAAACGCGGCGCATCACCGAGAAGCGCGTCGACCTCGCTGACGAGGCGCGAGGCATCGAGGTATTCGTCGATGACAAGTACCGCTGCATCGATGTCGGCAAGTGCGTGTGCGTTCGCGGTCTGGTGATCGGCGGGCGCGCCGGGAAGCGGAATCAGAATCGATGGCAAACCGACCACGGCGAGTTCAGCCACCGAGTTGCCCCCGGCGCGACAGAGCACCAGGTCGGTTGCGGCGTAGACGGAAGCCATGTCGTCCTCGTAGCGGATCAGCCGATAGTCGAGTGCATCGCCATCTTCAACGGGCACCCGGGCGGCCAGTTCGTCGTGATCTCGGGCTCCGGCGATGTGATACACGCACAGGTCCTTGCGATCCCGCCATCCAGCGAGGGCGTCGTAGAGCGCGTGGTTGATCCGTCGGGCGCCCAAGGAGCCGCCCATGACGAGCAGGACCTGCCGGTCGAGATCGATGCCCAGGCGTTGCCGTGCCTCAGCCCGCTGTGAGGAACGGTCGACCGCGACGATCGCCGGGCGCACCGGGTTGCCGGTCCACGTGGCATTCGGCAAGGCCGACCCGGGAAACGGCACCGCACTCGCTTTCGCGAACCTCGATGCAAGCCGGTTTGCCGCCGATGGCACCGCGTTCTGCTCGGTGATGACGATCGGCACTCGCCAGACCACCGCGGCAATGACTCCAGGGACCGATGCGTAACCGCCCAACGCGACGAGCACAGCCGGGCGCCGCGACGCGAAGCCACCGATCGCACGGACCACTGCGACCAGAAGGCCGAGTATCGAGATGACGTTCACCGGGGTGAGTCGCCGTTGGATGCCGCGACCGGGCAGTGCCTGCAGATCGAAACCCGCTTCTGGAACGAGCCGGGCCTCGAGTCCGCGAGAGGAGCCGATCCACCGCACGTCGTCGCGGCGAGCACCACGCGCAACGATCTCTTCGGCGACGGCCAGCCCCGGAGAGACGTGGCCGGCTGTGCCACCGCCGGAGATTGCGGCCCAAGGTCGACGAGAACCCATCTGGGTCAACGTCCCTGGCGAGCAATGTTGAGCAACACACCGACCGCCGCCATCGTGACGACGAGCGAAGTGCCGCCAAACGAGAGGAACGGCAGCGTCACGCCCACGACCGGCACCACCTTGGTGACCGAGCCGATGTTGAGGAAGGCCTGCGACACGATCCACATGGTGATGCCGAGGGCGAGGAGCATTCCGAACCGGTCGGGGGCCCGAAGCGCCACGACCACGCCGGTGAACCCGATCGTGATGAACAGCGCGACGACGGCTCCTGCTCCGAGCAGCCCGAGCTCCTCGGCGATGATCGCGAAGATGAAGTCGGAGTGGGCGAAGGGCAGAAAGCCCCACTTCGCCTTACTGGCACCGAGTCCGACGCCGGTCAGCCCTCCGACCGTGATCGCGTGGAGCGACTGCAACGGTTGGTAGCCAAGACCAGCCGGGTCACGCCACGGGTCCATGAACACATTCCAGCGGTGACGGCGCCACGGAGTACCCGCGATCACGGCGACCATGCCGACAACGCTGACCACGCTGAGGCCACCGAGATGCAGAAGCGGCGTGCCGGCGAGAAAGAGCATGCTCCCGATCGCAATCGCGATCACGACGGAGTTGCCGAGGTGCGGCTGGAGCATCAGCAACGCGATGAACAGACCGGTGACCGCGATCACGGGCCGCAGCGTGGTGGCCGTGTCGTTGATGTCTCTCGATGGGCGGCTGAGGATGTCGGCCGCAAACAAGATGACGGCCAGTTTCGCAATCTCCGACGGCTGGAAGGAGAACGGACCAAGTCGGATCCAGCGGGTGGCACCGTTGACGTTGACGCCAAAGCCCGGGACCAGGACGAGGACGAGCAGAACGAGCGAGCCGACGACGCTGGGTGTGGCCAGCACGCGCAGGCGGCGGTAGTCGACACGCATGAGTCCGAGGAGCACGAACCCGCCGAGTGCGGTCCAGATCAGCTGTCGACGAAAGAGGCTCCAGGCGCTGTCGGAGGTGTTGATGCTCACGACGGCGGATGCCGACAGCGTCATCACAACACCGAGCAGCACCAAGGCGGTGACCGCGAGGAAGAGCACCAGGAACGGAGCCGTGCGCCGACCGACGGGCCGCTTCGGTCCGCGGCCGCCCGGCTTCACCTGAGCGGCGGGGTGGCGGCCACGCGCGGCGGCCTTCTGCTGGCGGCGCGGCCGGTTCTCAGTTGCTGTCATGTTCCCGTCTCCAACTCCCGCACCGCGCGGATGAAGTCGTCGCCCCGCTCGCCGTAGTTGCGATACCAATCAAATGATGCACACGCCGGACTCAACAAGACGGGGCAATCGCCGGTTGCGAGTACTCGAGCTGCCGCAACTGCATCGTCCATCGACGCGGCCGTGACCACTGTGTGGGTCTCGCCGAACGCTGCGACGATCTCGTCGGCGGCCTCCCCGATCGCCACCACTGCGTGGATGTGGTCGCCGCCTTCGGTGAGCTCAGAGAGGTCGATTCCCTTGTTGCGCCCGCCGGCAATGAGCACCACGCGCTCGAAGCCGCGCAACGCAGCGACCGTGGCATGGGGGGTGGTGGACTTGGAATCGTCGAAGAACATCGAGCCGTCGATCTCGCCGACCGGCGTGACTCGATGAGGAAGCCCGGAGAAGGATTCAGCCGCTGCGGCGACCGCTGACACCGTGGCTCCCAGCGGTATCACCGTGGCGGCGACGGCGAGGAGGTCTTCGATGTCGTGTGGCAGGGCTCGCCACATGCGGTCGGTCGTGGTGAACGGGCCGTCGGGCCCGCTCAGCTTCTCGCCGTCGAAGCTCCAATCGGCGGCCGGCCCCCCGAAGGTCACCACGGTGCGGTCGGTGGGCACGTGGCGCATGACGACGGGATCCAGCGCGTTCGCCACCGCGACCCCACCGGGAGCGATGTTGCGAAACACCTGCGCCTTGGCCTGTTCGTAGGCATCGAGATCGCGATGGATGTCGAGATGGTCCGGCGCGAAGTTGAGCCACGCTCCGACGGTGGGCGAGAACTCCGTCGCCGGCGCGAGCCGAAACGACGACGCCTCGACCACGAACACGTCGACGTCGGGTTGATCAATCGCAGCGACGAGCGGCACATCGGTGTTGCCGGCGGCGACCGCAGACAGACCTGCCTGCTCGAGCGCGGCCACGCACAACTCGACGACCGTCGTCTTGCCGTTGGTGCCGGTGATCGCCGCGATCGGACGGTCGTCCCACACGGCGGCAAGGTCGAACTCGCTCACGACCTCGACGCCGAGGGCGAACGCGAGGTGCGACTCCGGGAGACCGGGGGCGGGCACAACGAAGTCG
>CALKOE010000439.1 GCA_938091985.1 uncultured Acidimicrobiales bacterium
CAAAGGCGTGTCGTCTGTCGGGTGAATCCCTCAACGTTCTCTGGGGACTGCTCTGGGGGTTCTCTCGGGGTTCCGCCGTCAGGCGTCGAGCGCGGCCCGGAACTCGGCGACCAACTCGGCAACACCTTCGGGGCCGCCGCCGTCGAGCATGCGCTGCACGATGGCGGAGCCGACCACCACACCATCGGCGATCTCGCTGATCTCCACCGCTTGTTCGGGGGTGCCGACACCCACGCCGACCAGCACCGGCTTTTCGGTGACCTGCTTCACGCGACCGGCAATCACCTTGGCGCTTTCGGCGAGCTCGGTCCGTACGCCGGTAATGCCGAGAAGGCCGACGGCATAGACGAAGCCGTGAGAACGCTCACAGATCAACGGCAGGCGCTCGTCGGGCGCCGTCGGCGCGGCGAGCATCACCGTCTCGATGCCGGCTTCATCAGCCGCAGCCGTCCACAGGCCACTCTCTTCAAGTGGAATGTCGGGGAGGATGCAGCCACTGACACCCGATTCGGCCAACGTGTTGGCGAAGCGGTCCCACCCCATGCGATAGGCGATGTTGCCGTAGGTCATGACCGCGGTGGGCACGCCGATGTCGGCGTTGCGCACTCGCTCGAGAATCGACAGCGGGGTCGCGCCTGAATCGAGCGCCTTGTCGTTGGCGAGCTGGATCGTCGGGCCGTCCATCACGGGATCCGAGAACGGGATGCCGATCTCGATGGCATCAGCACCGGCCTGCGCCACCGCTTCCATGGTCTCGAGCCAGTCGTCGCCGAGGCCGCCGGTGAGATATGGCACGACGCACTTCCCGCCGGATTCGCGCCGGGCCCTGAGCGCAGCTTCGAGGGCACCACTCATCCGAGGATGTCCATCATCTGAGCGACGTCTTTGTCGCCTCGACCGCTCAGGTTGAGCAACACGGTCTTGCCGGCCAGCTGCTCTCGTTCCCGGCTGATCCACGCCAGCCCGTGGGCCGACTCGAGCGCGGGGATGATGCCCTCGGTCCGCGAGAGAAGTTGGAACGCCTCCACGACCTCGGCATCGGTCACGGGCTCGTAGCGAGCTCGTCCGACGGCTGCGAGGTGGGCATGCTCGGGGCCGATCCCCGGATAGTCGAGCCCGGCCGAGATCGACTGGGCTTCGAGCACCTGGCCCCATTCGTCTTGCATGAGGTAGGAGAACGAGCCGTGCACGATTCCGGGCACCGCTCGTCCGACCGCCGCACCACCTGCCGGCTCGGCACCGATCAGCTCTGCATCGGTGTCGGCGAACCCGGAGAAGATGCCTGCGGCATTGGAACCACCACCGACACACGCAACCACCACGTCGGGATCGCCTCCGAGCAGGCGCGTGCACTGCTCGCGCGCCTCCTCGCCGATGACCCGGTGGAACTCACGCACCATCCAGGGGTAGGGATGCGGACCCATCACCGATCCGAGGCAGTAGTGGGTGCTCTCGACCACCGCCACCCAGTGGCGCATGGCCTCGTTCACCGCGTCCTTCAGGGTTCGTGACCCCGACTCTGCGGCGCGCACCTCGGCGCCGAGCAGCTTCATTCGAAACACATTGAGCTCTTGGCGCTCGATGTCGACCGTGCCCATGTAGACGATGCACTCCATGCCGAAGAGCGCGGCGGCGGTTGCCGTGGCCACGCCGTGTTGACCGGCGCCCGTCTCGGCCACCAGGCGGGTCTTGCCCATGCGCTTGGCCAGCAAGGCCTGACCCAGCACGTTGTTGATCTTGTGTGAGCCGGTGTGGTTCAAGTCCTCGCGCTTGAGCAGCACCTGGCAGCCCAGTTCTTCGCTGAGGTTGTCGCACACCGTGACGGGTGAGGGGCGCCCGGCGTAGTCGTTGAGGAGCCGCGTCAGCTCCGCGCGAAACGCGTCGTCGGCCCAGGCCTCACGGAATGCCCTGTCGAGTTCTTGGCACGCGGGAACGAGCGTTTCGGGCACATACATCCCGCCGAATTCGCCGAATCGGCCGTCAGTGGGGTCGGTCATCGCCACAGCGAAGTCTCCATCTTCTCGGATCAAGTCGACTTCAGAAGTCGTCTTGCCAATCGTAGGGTGCGCCCTCGTCGTCGTAGTCCTCGGGGCGGATCTCTTCGCCGGCGGCGCGGGCGGCGTCGATGAACTCGCGGAGCTTCACCGGATCCTTGCGCCCGGGCTCACGCTCGACACCGGAGGAGACATCGACTCCCCAGGGCCGGACCTGGCGGATGCCATCGGCGACATTTCCGGGGTGCAGGCCTCCGGCGAGCAGCACGCGGTGACCAGCACGCGGTGCGTCCTCTGCCAGTCGCCAGTCGAACACCTCGCCGCTGCCGGGCTTCTCGCCCTCGACCAGAACCACGTCGGCGCCGTATTCGGGAACGCGGGACAAACCAGGGTGGCCGGCAGGGAACGCCTTGATCACCAACGGGATGCGGGCCCGGACCTGACGAGTGTGTTCAGCACTCTCATGACCGTGGAGCTGAGCCGCACCGAGACCGGCGCGCTGTGTGATCTCGACGACCCGGTCGGGCAGTTCGTCGCGAAACACCCCGACCGTGAGGATCTCGGCCGGGAGTCGACGAGCGATGTCTCGTGCTCGGTCGACGGCGACCTGGCGCGTCGACGGGGCGAACACG
>CALKOE010000440.1 GCA_938091985.1 uncultured Acidimicrobiales bacterium
TCGTAGTTACCTCGTGGAAGGAACCACCACCGGATGACGCAGAGAGCTGCCGGCTTTGTCCCGCCGACCTACCCATACGACCGGCTGAACGACTTCAGAGCGAGCGCCGCCGAGTTCGACGGCGGAGCGATCGATTGTTCCATCGGTACGCCATTCGACGCGCCGCCCGACGCGGTGATTGCCGCGTTGTCGACATCTGGGGCCGAGCGGGGCTATCCGCCGTCGATCGGCTCGAAGGAGTACCGCGAGGCCGCGACCGGTTGGCTCCGTCGGGAGTTCGGCGTCTCGGTCGACGTCGACCGCGAGATCGCGGCGTGCATCGGCACAAAGGAGTTCGTGGCGAGTACGCCCAACTACCTCCGACTACGTCACCCCGACCGCGACACGGTGCTCTACCCGGCGGTGTCGTATCCGTCCTACGAGATGGGGGCGATCCTCGCCGGCTGTCGTGCAGTCGCCGTACCGGTCGACGAGAACTGGTGCATCGATCTCTCGGCCATCGATCCCGCCGATGCGGCCCGCGCGATGTGTCTGTGGATCAACACTCCGGGCAATCCGGCTGGAGGTCTCGATGATCTCGCTGCGGCGGCAGCGTGGGGTCGCGCCAACGACGTGCTGGTGCTCAGCGACGAGTGCTACATCGAGTTCACGTGGGACGGTCCGGGCCGGACCATTCTCAGTGAAGGGACAGAGGGTGTCGTGGCGGTGCACTCGTTGTCGAAGCGATCGAACCTCGCCGGCGCTCGAGCCGGGTTCTACGCAGGCGACGCCGACGTCGTCGACTATCTGCGAGAGGTGCGCAAGCACGGTGGGTGCATCGTGCCTGGTCCGGTGCAGGCTGCGGCCGCCACCGCTTGGGGCGACCAAACGCACGTCACCGAACTCCGCGAGACCTACCGAGAGCGCCTCGAGATCGGCATCGAACTCTTCGCCCGGCTTGGAGTGGAAGCATCGATGCCCCAGGGTGGGTTCTACCTCTGGGTCGCTGCGCCCGACGGTGACGCGTGGGCGCTCACGAAACTTCTGGCCGAGCGCGCCGGCGTCGTCGTGAGTCCTGGCGAGTTCTATGGCGATCAGTCTGCTGGGCATGTCCGCCTCGCGGTGGTCCAGCCGACCGAACTGCTGCAGCTCGCCGTCGACCGACTCACGTGACGCTTCCGCCGCCACCGCCGCGGCCGCCACAACCTCGTCCTCCGTCCTACCAAGCGCATCAGCGGGCCCCTCGTCGCCCGGTCCACCGCGGCATCTGGGTCGGCGCGGCGATGTTGGTGTGCGCGCTGATGGCAGCCGGCGCGTGGTTGTTTTCGGAGCTCCCCAACGTCTCCGACGAGATCGACCGCTTCCACCGGGCTTCGCCGCAGTTCCCGGTGGAGTTCACGGTCGAGGAGGCCGTGGACTGGGATGTGTTCATCGAGCCATCGTCGGCATCGCGCTCGGGACTTCGCTTCGAGATCGTCGACGCCGAGGGCGAACCGGTACGGCTCGGCAGCGACCACGGATTCACTTACAACTGGTTCAGTCGCTCCGGACGCTCGATCGCGTCGGCTGCGCTCGACCCTGGCACCTATCGGATGACCGTCACCGAGGGAACTGCATCGGTGGCCATCGGTGATAGTCCCGGCGCGGAGATCTTTCGGGCCGTGGGTGGTGGGGTGCTGATCGGCGGCGTGCTCGGGCTCTTGGGCATCGTGGTGATGATCGTGAGTGCCGTGCGCGACACCCGCCGCCGAAATCAGAACAACGAACCCCCGCCCCCGTCGCCATGGTCTTCGGGGGAATGGTCTTCAGGGGAGTGGTCTTCGGGGGAGTGGCCGGAGGAGCCCGGCCGCTAGTCTGCGGCCCATGTCTGATCTGCAGTCACGAATCGAAGCGCTCTGGGAGGGCCGCGACGGCATCGACGTCGACGACCCAGAGGTCATTTCCACGGTGCACGAGGCGATCAACCAACTCGACACCGGCGTTGCCCGGGTCGCCGAGGTCGGCGCCGATGGCCAGGTTGTGGTGCACCAGTGGTGCAAATACGCCGTGCTGTTGCTCTTCAAGATTTCGAAGATGGCCACGATCGAGAACGCGCCCTTCGAATACGCCGACAAGATCCCGCTCAAGACGGACTACATGTCTCGCGGCGTGCGGGTCGTGCCCGGCGCACAGGCACGATGGGGCAGCTATCAGGCCCCGGGTGTCGTGATGATGCCGAGCTACACCAACATCGGTGCGTACGTCGACGAGAACACGATGGTCGACACCTGGGCCACCGTGGGTTCGTGTGCGCAGATCGGCAAGAACGTGCACCTCAGCGGTGGTGTCGGCATCGGTGGAGTGCTCGAGCCGGCTCAGGCCGCGCCGGTCATCATCGAAGACGAATGCATGATCGGCAGTCGCTGCATCGTGGCCGAAGGCGCCCGTGTGGGCGAGGGCACCGTGCTCGGCGCTGGGGCGGTGCTCACCGGCTCCATTCCGGTGATCGATGTCGAAACCGGCGACGAACTCTCCCGCGGCATCGTGCCGCCATGGTCGGTGGCCGTTGCCGGCACGCGGCCACGCGATTTCCCGGGCGGGCAATACGGTCTGCCCGCCGTGCTCGTGATCAAGCGGCTGACGGAGGGCGAACGCCACGACAAGGCGGCGCTCAACGACATTCTGCGTGACCACGGAGCGGCAACCTGATTGCATGAGGCTGTGTCAATGAGCGAACTTCCCCGCGGCGACCTGTTCTCGCTCACCGCCGCGCTCGTCGACATTCCCTCGGTCAGCTTCGAGGAGCAGGCCATCACGGCGCTGCTCGAAGCCGAGCTCCGCGCGCTCGACCATCTTGACGTGGTGCGAATCGGTGACAATCTCATTGCCCGCACCAACCTCGAGCGGCCGCGCCGAATAGTGCTCGGCGGCCACACCGACACGGTGCCGCCCGATGGCAACGAGGGCGCTCGGATCGAGGGCGACCGCCTCTATGGCGTGGGTGCGACCGACATGAAGGGCGGCGTGGCCACGATGCTCGAGCTCGCCCGCACCCTCACCGAGCCTGCCATCGACGTCACCTACGTCTTCTACGCCCGCGAAGAAGTGGCAGTGATCCACAACGGTCTGCGCGAGATCGAAGAGGTCCGCCCTGATCTTCTCGACGGCGACGTTGCGTTGCTCGGCGAGCCGACGCTCGGTGCGATCGAAGCCGGTTGCCAGGGCACCATGCGCCTCGAGATCACCCTCGTCGGCGCTCGCTCTCACACGGCACGGCCCTGGATGGGTCGCAATGCGATTCATCGCCTTGCCCAGGTGCTCACGATCATCGAGACCTACCAGCCGCGCGAACCGGTCATCGAGGGCTGTGCATACCGCGAGGCGCTACAGGCCGTGCATGTCGAGGGCGGTGTGGCCGGCAATGTCGTACCGGACCGCGCCATGGTGCGGGTGAACCACCGGTTTGCGCCGGATCGTTCGATCGAGGAGGCAGAGGCGTTTGTGCGCGGCCTGCTCGACCCCGCGATCGCCGATGGTGACACGGTCGAACTTGTCGACGTCTCACCTGCGGCGCGGCCAGGCCTCGACGACCCGTTGCTTGCGGGGCTCATCGCCCGGAGCGGCCTCGAAGTACGCGCCAAGTTGGGTTGGACGGATGTGGCGTTCTTCTCCGCGCGCGGTGTTCCGGCAAGCAACTTCGGGCCCGGTGATGCGACCATCGCCCACACCGCTGGGGAGTATCTCGAGCGCGAGTGGCTCGATGACACCTATGCAGCGCTGGTGGATCTGTTGACCCACGGGGTCTGAAACTGATCAGAGCTTGCGCATCACCGTGACGACGCGCCCGAAGATCTGCACTTCGTCGGGTGAGAACACCATGTCGCTGAGCGCTTCGTTGGCGGGGACCAACACGATCTTGCCGTCGCGGCGCTGGAGGGTCTTGACGGTGGCTTCTTCGCCAGGGATGCCGGCGACGACGATGTCGCCATTGTCGGCGTCGTCTTGATTGCGACAGACCACGAAGTCGCCATCGAAGATGCCGAGGTCGATCATCGATTCACCGCGCACTCGCAGCATGAAGAGATCGCCGCCACCGGTGAGGTCGGCAGGCATCGGCACGAGTTCTTCGACATTTTGCTCGGCCAAGACATCGGTGCCGGCCGCGACATCGCCCACCAGAGGGACGTGCTTCACGGGTCGACGATCGGCCGTGGAGGCCCCGCCGGTGTAGTGGACCTGGATGGCCCGCGGCTTCGACGGATCTCTGACGATGTAGCCGGCGTCTCGCAGATTGTCGAGATGGGACTTCACGGTGGCGGGGGAGCGCAGGCCGACGGCCTCACCGATCTCACGCACTGACGGTGGGTATCCACGGTCGGCCTGGTGCTCGACGATCACGTCGAGGATCTGTCGCTGACGGGGAGTGAGGGTGTCGGACATATCGGCCTCCGGGCTCGGTCACCCTCGGGTTGGGGGTTTCCTGTGGATGAGTTGTTGACAACGAACAGGTGTTCGGGTTGACTGTTGCGAACGACTGTTCGTCGGACACATGTTCGCCAAACATTCGTTCGGCGTCAAGTACCTCTTTGAAATACCGCCGAAATTCAACCCACGACACGGATCCGGACCGCTTCCTCCGGTGAGTGTCACACCCCAGGAGCACACTCCAGACATGACTGCAGCACTGATTCCCGCCACCGACGACTACGGATTCGGCCGCCCCGCCGTGCGAACCGACCGGACTGCGAGCCCCGAAGTCTACCGTCGTCGTCGTCTCGCCGTGGTTGCTGTTGTGATCGGGCTTGTGCTCGGACTCGCGTCCTTTGGTCGCCAGGCCGATGCCACTCCCTCTGCTGAAGCCCAGGCCGCCGAGGCCGTGCTGGTCGTCGTGCAGCCGGGCGACACCCTGTGGACAATCGCCGACGCGTTGGTCGACAACGCTGATCCCCGGCCGCTCGTTGCCGAACTCAGCGAGATCGCCGGCGGTGCCGCAATTCAGCCCGGCCAGCTGCTCCGTATCCCGGGCAACCTCGTCGACTGATCAGTCTCTGACGTAGCGAGCGAAGAGCGCGCCGTCTTCCTCCAGGAGGCGATCGAGGCGCATCGCGACGGCGAGATCGTCGCCTTTCGCCACGATGCGAGCGGAGTCGCCACCGGCCAGCGTGGGCGACAAGCTCAGGCAGAACTCGTCGACCACCCCGGCGCTGTGCAGTATTCCGTTGAAACGGGGTCCGCCTTCGGCGAGCACGACCCGTGCACCCCGTTGCCCGAGCTCTTGGAGGATTTGTTGCGGTTCTGGCGTTGCAGTGGCCACGCGCACGATGTCGGCGTCGAGGTTGTCCAAGGCAGCCGCATCGGCGTCCTGGCCCGTGATCACGAGCGGGCGCAGTTGATCCGGCGTTCGGTCGGCCAATGCCGGGATGGCGCGATCTATCCGGCCGCTGGCGGTCACAATCGCCAGGTTGGGAGCGGGCGAACGCCCTTGTGCGGCTCGTCGTTGCGTGATGTCGGCAGAGGTGAGCGGCATTCGGTAGGTCTCGGCCGCAGCAGTGGCCGACGCCACCAGTACCCAGTCGCAGCTTGCGCGGATGGCTCGAAACACGGCCTTGTCGCCGGCGCCGCCCAGGCCTCCGCTCAGACCCTCCACTGCCGTGGCGCCGTCGATGCTGGCGATCATGTTGGCCATCAACCACGGTCGTTCACCGTGAGCTGGCCGCACGTCGTTCAGGTAGAGGTCGAGGGGGTCCACCTCGTCGAGAGGGTGGGGAAGAAGCTGCCGCACAAGCAGCGACCCTACTGCTGGGTGCGGTGTCGCTGTGAACGGTGTCGAGCAGGTTGTCCACCGCGATGGGGATCATCTGTGGAAAGAGACGGGCTTATCCCCGGGGAATCCACATGAGGTCCCCTTTTGGTCCACATGGGAGTCCCCGTAGGGTGCTCGCTGCCGTGCGGAACGAATCACCAGGATGGTGGTGGCATACGTCTCGCTCAGAGTCGAATCGCTCCTTGGGGGCCCTGCGCCAGGGGGGTGTGGGGAGACCGACGCCATTGGTGTCGCCCTCTTACCCGGGTCGATCGTTCCGCACGGCAAACCAGAAATTCGGCCTAGGCGGTGCGTTCACCGGCGGCCCTCGAAAGGACCTCGCGCATGGCGCTCGCATCTGATCAGGCAGTCCTCGGCATCGGCCGACGCTTCACCGAGGCCGGTCTCGACCCGTTCGACGCCGTCGAGTGGGATGTCCGAGATGCCCGCCTGACCGACTATCGCGACGGCTCGGTCGCGTTCGAGCAGCTCGCGATCGAGGTTCCCGCCGATTGGACGCAGAACGCGACCAACATCCTTGCCCAGAAGTACTTCCGTGGAACGCTCGGAACGGCGACGCGTGAACGGTCGCTTCGTGAGGTCGTCACACGCATCGTCGACACGATCACCGAGTGGGGAGTACGCGACGGCTACTTCGCCGATGATCACGAGGCCGAGAGCTTCCGTGCCGAACTCGTCCACCTGTTGATCACCCAAAAGGCCGCCTTCAACTCGCCGGTGTGGTTCAACATCGGCGTCGACGGCGTGCCCCAGCAGGCCTCAGCGTGCTTCATCTTGTCGGTCGACGACACGATGGACTCCATC
Source organism: uncultured Acidimicrobiales bacterium (assembly GCA_938091985.1). Taxonomy (GTDB): domain Bacteria; phylum Actinomycetota; class Acidimicrobiia; order Acidimicrobiales; family Aldehydirespiratoraceae; genus JAJRXC01. Next base: position 6,587 of record CALKOE010000440.1, read on the forward strand.
CTCAACTGGTACGCAGAGGAGGGACGCATCTTCAAGGGCGGAAGCGGCGCCGGCGTCAACCTCTCGCAGATCCGAGCCTCGTCCGAGGGACTCGTGGGGGGCGGCACCGCAAGCGGGCCGGTGAGTTTCATGCGCGGTGCCGATGCGTCGGCCGGCACCATCAAGTCGGGTGGCAAGACCCGCCGCGCCGCGAAGATGGTCATCCTCGATGCCGACCATCCCGACATTGAGGAGTTCATCTGGTGCAAGGCCAAGGAGGAGCGCAAGGCCCGCGCCCTCGAAGCAGCCGGATTCGACATGTCGCTCGACGGTGTCGACATCCACTCGGTCCAATACCAAAACGCCAACAACTCGATTCGCGTCACCGACGAGTTCATGCAGGCCGTGATCGACGATGCCGATTGGGAGCTGATCGCTCGTGGCGACGGCCGGGTCATGGAGACCGTGCGCGCTCGCGATCTCTTCCGTCAGGTCGCCGATGCGTCGTGGCAGTGCGCTGATCCCGGCATTCAGTTCGACACCACCATCAACCGGTGGCACACCGCCGCGGAAACCGGCCCGATCAACGCGAGCAATCCCTGCTCGGAATACATGCACCTCGACGACAGCGCGTGCAACCTCGCGTCGCTCAACCTGCTGCGCTTCCTGACCGGGGGCGATGACGTCGACGGGTTCGATGTCGACGGATTCTCACACGCCGTTCGGGTGCTGTTCACCGCCCAGGAGATCCTCGTCGGCAATGCCGACTACCCCACGCCGCAGATCGCAGAGACCAGCCGTCGGTTCCGCCAGCTCGGCATCGGCTACGCCAACCTCGGTGCGCTGCTGATGACCCTCGGCCATCCCTACGACTCAGACGAGGGCCGCACGGTCGCTGCGGCAATCACCGCGTTGATGACCGGCGAGGCCTACCGGGCATCGGCCAAGCTCGCCGCCCGGATGGGACCCTTCGACGGCTACCACGAGAACCGTGACCACATGTTGCGCGTGCTCGACCAGCACCGCGCAGCTGCGTCGGCCATCGACGAGGAGCGAGCGCCCGCTCGCATCCTGGAGGCCGCCCAGCTCGCCTGGGACGACGCATGTGAGCAGGCGCAGCACGTGGGTGTGCGTAACTCCCAGGCCAGCGTCCTCGCTCCTACGGGCACCATCGGCTTGCTGATGGACTGTGACACCACCGGCGTCGAGCCGGATCTCGGTCTCGTGAAGTTCAAGCGCCTCGTCGGCGGCGGCACCATGAGTTTCGTCAACCAGTCGGTGGGTCGTGCCCTGCGCAACCTCGGCTACGACGACGGGGCAGTCGAGGCGATCGTCGCCCACATCGATGAGCACCACACCGCCCTCGGCGCTCCCGGCCTCGACCCCGCACATCTACCGGTGTTCGCCTGCTCGCTCGGCACCGACCCGATCCACCACCTCGGCCACGTGAAGATGATGGGAGCCGTGCAGCCGTTCATCTCCGGCGCGATCTCGAAGACGGTGAACATGCCGGAGCACTGCACGGTGGAGGAGATCGCCGATGCATATATGCAGAGTTGGAAGCTGGGCCTGAAAGCCGTTGCCATCTACCGCGAGAACTCGAAGCGCAGTCAGCCACTCTCGACCAGCGAAGG
>CALKOE010000441.1 GCA_938091985.1 uncultured Acidimicrobiales bacterium
CAGCCGAGCCGCATCGATGTCGACCCCGTCCTCCAAACCTTCGATTTCGGCGAGCAGCACTGCTGCGGCGTCGATCGGATAACCGGCACCGACGAAGTTCTCGACTGCCACCGTGATGCGCTGGTCCATGACCTCGAGGGCAGCGGGCACGATTCCGTCGGCGATGATCGCGCTGACCGTTTCGGCTGCGTCGCGGACCGCGTCGAACGACAGGAGGAGCGTGCGAACCGCGGGCGGGTTCTTCGTGAGCCGAACCGCAATGCGGGTGGCGATCCCGAGCGTGCCTTCCCCACCCACGAACGCGCCGCGAAGGTCGTAGCCGAGTGGCTCGGCATCGAGACCGCCGAGCATGACGGCCGTGCCGTCGGGCAGCACCACCTCGACCGCGAGGATGTGGGCATCGGTGACCCCGTAGGCCAGACAGTGCGGGCCGCCGGAGTTGTTCGCGACATTGCCGCCGAGGGTGCAGACCGCCTGGCTCGACGGATCCGGCGCGAAGTGAAACCCGTGCGGCCGGAGCTCTTTCGAGAGGTCGAGATTGATCACGCCGGGTTCGACCCACGCGACCCGATTGACCGCATCGATCTCGAGAATCCGGTTCATCTTCCCGGTTGACACCACGATCGGCGCGCCCAACGGGATCGCGCCACCCGCCAATCCGGTACCAGCGCCTCGCGGCACCACAGCCGAGTCGTGACGCAGCGCCACCGCCATGATCGCCTGCACCTCTTCGGTCGACGTCGGGAAGCATGTCGGCCCAGCGACTCCACCCCCGAAAACCGACGCGTCCTTTGCCATGAGCGCTCGCTCGGCGCCGTCGATCCGAACGCGATCGTCGCTGAGCACGGCTCGAAGGTCGGCGACGAGCGGGTCGACGGCGACATCGCGGCGTCGGGTGAGTCGTTCGAGGAGCCCCATCGCCTGTCAGCGTAGAACCTCGTGCGGAGCGCACCGGCACGCGAGGAAGCGAACCTCATCACCTCCGCATCGACATAGGGCGCGCGAGCGAGTCATGCTGCATCGATGAAGCGCTCGCTTCCCCTCAACAAGATCGATCTGATCTCCGGCCCGATCTTCATCATCACGATGATCGCCGAGGCGCGCGCGCTGAAGAATCGTCCACAACGCGAGCCGGGCGACCTCGACGACTGGACGAAGGAAGAGCTGTCCGATCCGTCGCTGCCCGCCGATGAACTCATCCCGGTCGGATACGAGAAGCGCGACACCGCAGCGAGCCTCACGATGCTCGTCGGCAATGTCGTCGTGAACGCCGCGTACTACAGCGCTCTCTCGAGGGTCAGCCGCTTCCTTTTCCGCCATCGCGTTGCGAACCTCGGCAAGCGTCGCGGCTCGTGGATCGTCGCGATGGTGATGTGGGACTTCCTCTACTACTGGAGTCATCGCTGGCAGCACGAGAAGCGCATCATGTGGGCCAACCACGTGACTCACCATTCCAGCGAGCACTACAACCTCTCGACCGCGCTGCGTCAGCCCTGGTCCGGCTACCTCACCTCGTGGGTCTTCTTCCCGATGCCGCTGCTCGGAATACCCCTGCACCAGACCGCCCGGGCCGGCCAGCTGAACCTGCTGTATCAGTACTGGATCCACACCGAAGCGATCGACCGCCTCGATCCGGTGAGCGAATCAGTGCTGAACACGCCCTCGCACCATCGGGTGCACCACGGCGCCAACCCGCAGTATCTCGACAAGAACTACGCCGGGATTCTGATCACCTGGGACAAGCTCTTCGGCACCTTCGAACCCGAGGTTCGACGAGTGAAGTACGGGCTCACCAAGAACATCAAGACGTTCAACCCGGCGATGATCGGCTACCACGAGATGATCGACATCGGCCGTGACGTCCGCCAGGCCAAGGGCTGGCGCAACAAGTGGGGCCACGTGTTCAAGCGCCCCGGGTGGCAGCCCGATCAGGCGAACGCGTCGGCGTAGGCGAACACGCCTGGCTGGCCGCCGGTGTGAAGGAAGACGACGTCGCCGTTCGGGTCCATGTCGCTCGATGCGCCAAGAAGGTCGCCGAACGCCTTGGCGGTGTAGACGGGATCGAGCAGAACCCCTTCGGCCTGAGCCAGTGCGAAGATCGCGGCGTGTGACTCGGCGGTCTCGATTCCGTAGCCATCGCCCAGTGCACGCCCCTCGACCTCCCACGTGTGGGGAGCTGGTGCCTCGATTCCGACGAGCGCCGCGGTCTGGTCGATCAACCGACTGATCGATCCTGCGGTGTGCTCCGCGTCGGCGTAGACGGCCACCGACCGAACCACCGCGTCGACCCCGGCGGCGGCGAGGCCGACCGTGAGGCCCGCAGAGGTGCCACCAGTGGACGCGGCCACAACGATGGAGTCCGGTTCGACTCCTTGCTCCTGGAGCTGGGCCGCGAGCTCGATGCCAGCGGCGACATAGCCCAACGCACCGACGGCGCTCGAGCCACCCGGGTCGATGAAGTAACGGCCGGCGTCGGCCTCGGCGAGTTCCCCGGCCCGAATGATCGCCGCGTCGTTGTCGGCCACGAGATGGACCGTGGCACCGAAGAGATCGTCGAGCAGTCGGTTGCCTGAGCGGCGGTAGTTCTCCGTGGGCCGATCGACCGCGTCGGTCAGCACCAGATCGCAGGGAAGGCCGAGGCGAGCGCACGCGGCCGCGGTCTGGCGCGCGTGGTTCGACTGCACCGCACCGAAGGTGACGATGGCCGACGAGCCCTGTGCCTGTGCGTCGCCGAGAAGAAACTCGAGTTTGCGGGTCTTGTTGCCGCCGAACGCGAGGCCGGAGCAGTCGTCCCGCTTGAGCCAGATGCGGGGTCCGCCGAGCTGGCTGCGCAGTCGATCGCATGGTTCGAGGGGCGTTGGCCAGTGCCCAAGGGCGACCCGAGGAAAGTCGTCGAGTGACGTCATGGCCTACGGGGCCACCGGCTCGAGCCGGGTCTGGTCGTCCGCCCCCATGAGTGCGGTGGTCAGCTCATCGAGGGCTGCGTATCGCCGGGCGGGATCCCGGTCGTGCACCGCCAGGTTACGCAGTTCGTCGGGGTCGTCGCTCAAGTCGTAGAGCTGCTCCTGCCCGAGCACGTCTCGGCTGTATCGATAGCCGGGGGTCACGAGCGTTCGGGTCTTCAGGGGAAGACCCGGCCCCACCATCGATGGCGGGAAATCGTCCTCGACCAGCACGGAGGTGCGCACCGACGCGTCGAGATCGTCGAGCACTGGCACAAGACTGTGTCCCTGCATTCCCTGGTATTCACTGACCCCGCAGAGGTCGAGCAGCGTGTGGGGCAGGTCGATGCTCCCCGCCATGGACGAGGTGCGCCCTGCGGCACGGCCAGGCGCGGAGATCGCCATCGGCACTCGCAGGCAGCCCTGGAAGTGCATGGCCCCCTTCATGATCAGGCCGTGGTCGCCCATCATGTCGCCGTGGTCGCTGGTGAAGACGATCACCGTGTCGTCGGCCACGCCGAGTGCGTCGAGTCGGTCGAGGATCTTTCCGACGCCGTGGTCGATCGCCTCGATCATCCCGTAGGTGGCGGCGATGGCGGCTCGGGCGACCGCCGGTGTCGGCCCGAACGGGCGAACGAATTGATCGGCTTCAACCTGATCCGGATCGAGCGAGCGCAAGACGGTGAGGTGCATCGGCCAGTCGTCGCCGGGATCGGTGAACGTCGCGGGGAGTTCGACGTCGTCGGCGGAGTACCGACTGAACCAAGGCTCAGGCGGAGAGAGCGGGTGGTGGGGGTCGGGAAACGAGGTCCAGGCGAGCCAAGGTTTGCCCGCCGCATGACTCTCGTCGATGAACTCGATCGTCTTCTCGGTGACGAATGTCGTGGAGTAGACCTCGTCGTCGAACGGCGCCGGGTGGAGCTGCCACCAATCCGCCGAACGGCCGGGCACATCGGCATGCGGATCGAATCCGGCGACCAGCTGCTCGTGCGTGGCGCCCTTCTCCCGGGCCCATTGATAGTGGTGACCGCCGGTTCCGGCTCCGTGTCCGATCGACAGCTGGATGTGGCCGAAGCCGTAGAAGTCGTCGGGCTGGACGTGCTCTCCGGCCCAGTAGCGCTCCGGGTGTTCGACCGTGTCCCAGCCCTCGACGAAGGGCGAACTGGCACCGGCGACCATGCCGAAGTCGGCCACCGCTTCGCGGCTGCTGCCGTGTTGGAGGTGGCTCTTTCCCACCAGCGCAGTGGCGTATCCCGCCGCACGGAACTGGCGCACGAACGTGTTCGCGATCGGGCTGAGTGAGCGGTCGTTGAAGATGACGCCGTGAGCA
>CALKOE010000442.1 GCA_938091985.1 uncultured Acidimicrobiales bacterium
ATCGTCGGGGTATGTCTGATCAAGGATCTCATTCGATCCGAGCGGGCCGGCCAGGGCGACCGCCCGGTGCGATCGTTGATGCGTCGCCCACGCTTCGTGCCCGAGACCAAGCACACCGATGACCTGCTCCGTGAGATGCAGGCCGGTCAGAACCACCTCGCGATCGTGATCGACGAATACGGAGGCACAGCCGGACTCGTCACTCTTGAAGACGTCGTCGAAGAGCTCGTAGGTGAGATCGTCGACGAATACGACGTCGAGGAGCCGCTCGTCGAGCCTCTTGCCGGTGGCGAGGCGCTCGTTCACGGCCGAATGCCTGTCGATCAGCTCCACACGTTGATGAACTCCGACATCGAGGAAGGCGACTGGGACACCGTCGGCGGACTTATCTTCAATACGCTTGGCCACGTTCCCCGCGTCGGCGAGTCGATCGAGGAAGGCGGCTTGCGACTGCAGGTCGAGCAGATGGAGGGTCGGCGCATCACACGTGTGCGACTGACTCCCGTCGTGCGTCCAGAGGAAAAGGAAGACGCACATGGCTGAGTTCAGATCCGGTTTCGTCACGCGTGTCGGGCGCCCCACCGCGGGGAAGTCGACGCTGCTCAATCGAATCCTCGGCCACAAGGTGTCGATCGTCTCCGACAAGCCGCAAACGACCCGCACCCAGGTCCGGGGCGTGCTCACCAAGGACGACGTCCAGCTCGTCTTCGTCGACACGCCGGGCATCCACAAACCTCGCACCGCACTCGGCACGAGCCTCAACGCCACGGCCAGCCAGGCGACAACGTCGGTTGATGTGGTCTGTCTGGTGCTCGACGCCACCGCCCCCTACGGCCGAGGCGACGCGTTCATCGCGCAGAAGTTGCCGGCCGGCTCGATCGTCGTGGTGACCAAGGCCGACCTTGCCTCGCCCGAGCAGGTGCTCGGTCAGCTGACCGCCACCTCTGATCTCGACATCGAATCGTGGTTCCCCGTTTCGGGCACCACCGGCGAAGGCGTCGAGGAGCTCGTGGCCCATCTGCAGTCTCGAATGCCGGAGGGTCCGCAGCTCTACCCCGATGACATGATCACAGACGTTCCCGACGAGTTCTGGGTGGCCGAGCTGGTCCGCGAGCAGCTGCTGGCGATCACCCGAGAGGAACTGCCGCACTCGATTGCCACCCGAGTCACCGAGTGGGAATGGCCACGTGTGCGCTGCGAGATCATCGTCGAACGCGACTCTCAGAAGGGGATCGTGATCGGCAAGAAGGGCGAGAACCTCAAGAAGGTGGGCATCGCCGTGCGCGAACAGCTTCCCGAGGGAGTGTTCATCGAACTGTTCGTGAAGGTCGAGAAGAACTGGCAGCACCAAGCGCACTCCGTGGAGCGGCTGGGCTACTGACGCTCAGACGCGACTGGGGTCTTCTGGAGCTTCGTCGCCGTACTGCTCGGCGTAGGACAACCAGTCCTTGAGCCACACGCTGTACGCGGCTTCGTCGGGTTCACCCGTGAGCGGATCGACGGCATCCGGCAACGGCGGCGGCCCGTCGAGCCGTGGTCGGGGCTCGGCCGGTGCCTGGATCACCGATTCGGTCGGCATGGGCGTCTCGAAGGGGCTCGACAGGAAGTCGGCGCTCGGGTCGCCCTCGACGGCGGCGGCAAACAGATCCGGCTTCTCTTCGAGGACCGGCAGTTCTGGGAACCCTTCCCGCTCTTGTGCCGGAGTGAGACCAAGGGCCTCGAACGGGTCGGCGGCAAGGTCTTCGAACAATTCGGCGCCGTCGTCGGACCAAGGCGCGCGCTGAGGTAGTACTTCGGCGGGTGCCTCGACGGGCGCTTCTGGCGTGGCTGGTTCGGTGTTGGCAACGTTGAAGGGATCGGCAGGCGAGGGTGCGGCCCAATCGCCCAGGGCTGGTTCGCGGCTCGGCAGGGGCACGGCGGCGAACGGGTCGTCGTCGAAGCCGGCGGATTCCGCGTCGGGCCTCGGTCGCGGCGAGGAGTCCATGCCGGGAAGGGCGTCGGACACGGGCGAGCGGCGGGGGAGACTCGCATTGGGTGTGGCGGAGATCTGCGGCTGCGGAGTGGACTCCGGGATAGGAAGATCCTCGAGCCGCTTGCGCATCTCTTCGAGCACGGCGCGTTGATCGCTCAGGCGTCGCGAACCACCGGCCTCATCGGGGTCTTCCTGTCGTTGAAGACGCATCGAGATCAGCCCGACGACGAGAAGCGATCCGATACCGGCGATGGCCCACGTGATCGGGTTCTGAACGTCGCTGCCGGCGAGCCAGGCGTGATAGCTGCCGCCGAGCATCGCAGCGAATGACGAGAAGTGAACGACCCGCCAGAGCTTGCCGTTGATCCGTGAACGCAGCAGCGAGGTGATCTCGACTGCGATCAACAGATAGGCGGCGATGATGCCCCAGGCGATTGCTTCGGAGCGCCATTCAGAGGCCCCGGGCACAAAGAGTTCCCTCGGACCGAACTCGACGTACGAGTCGGCCCACAGCGTGCCGATGTGGGCCAGCAGGAAGACGACAGTGATGCCGCCGAGAAAGCGGTGCAGGTCGAGAAACCATGGTCCGGTCTTCGCCCGCAGAGCGCGCGTCGACAAGAGAAGGCCGATCACGACCGAAGCCGTGGCCGTTGTCCAGGTCATGAGACCTGCTGCTCGAGTGGCGTACCACCACACCTGTTCACTCACGGCGTCTCCAGTCGGCACGAGTGGAGGGAATGCGAGGAAATCGTCGGAAATCGGCGTCAGGCCGCGTTTGCCCAACGGATGTGGGCGGTGGCACCGAAGGACTCCAACAGTTCTGGTGCGTCGGGTCCGGCGACCATCGCGGCCTTGGTCAACACTTCTGCCTGTTGCGCGGTTGCGCTGATCACGGTGATCGATTCGATGGTTCCGCACGTCGGTTCGCCGGTCGCCGGATCAACCAGGTGGTGCACGGGACCGTGAGACGAGGTCCAACGGCGCCGGGTCACCGTGCTGGTGCAGACACCGGCATCGCGCAGCGAGCCGAACGGCAGATTCTGTTGGTCGAACGTGAATCGCCAGCCTTCACTCGATGGGCTCTCGCCCCACACCCGCACGTCGCCACCGATGGAGACGGCGGCGCCGGCTGCGCCGGATGCGGCGAGCGATGCCGCGACGAGGTCAGCAGCGGTGCCCTTGCCGATGCCGCCGAGGTCGATGCGCACGCCGGCCGGCAGCGTCACTGCATGGAGGGCGGCGTCGACTGTGATTCCGCTCACCCCGGGCGCCGGCACCGCCGCCGCATCGGTCGCCTGGATCTCGGCGAAGGAGCGGTCGTAGCCGAGGGCCACCAACGAGTCGTGCACGGTCGGGTCGAAGCGTCCGCCGGTTGCTTCAGCACCGTCGATGGCAGCCTGGATCACCTGGAACGTGTCGGCGCTCACAATCACCGGGGAGCCGGCGTTGCGGTTCAGGATCGACACTTCGGAATCAGGGAGGAACCGGCTCCACCGCCCCTCGATCTCGGCGATCAGGTGAGCGGCCGCGTCGAGAAGATGGGCGTCGTGGTTCGCGACGACGATCGCAAACGCCGTGCCCATCGCTCGGCCCGCCCGGCGGGCCTCGTTCTCAGGAGCCACCGGTCGGAATCGTGGTGGGAGGCGGAGTGGTCGTCGGAC
>CALKOE010000443.1 GCA_938091985.1 uncultured Acidimicrobiales bacterium
GGCAGGCCTGGGTGCCCGAGTAGTCGAACTCGCAGGCTTGGCCAATCACGATCGGGCCGGAGCCGATGATCAGAATCGACTCGATGTCAGTGCGCTTGGGCATCAGCCGTTTCCTTCCTTGGAGGTGTGCTCGTCCATCAGTGCTGCGAATTCGTCGAAGAGATAGCGGCTGTCGTGGGGGCCGGGCCCCGCTTCGGGGTGGTACTGCACGCTGAAGACCGGCAGTTCCTTGTGGACCAGGCCCTCGAGCGCGCCGTCGTTGAGGCACACGTGGGTCTCGTCGACGTTGGGCACCGAGCCGGTCTCGACCGCGAAGTTGTGGTTCTGGCTCGTGATCTCGACCTTGCCCGTGCGGGTGTCTTGCACCGGCACGTTGCCGCCGTGGTGGCCGAACTTCATCTTGAAGGTCTTGCCGCCGAGGGCGAGCGACAGCACCTGATGACCGAGACAGATCCCGAAGATCGGCACCTCGCCGATCAGCTTCGGAAGCTCGGTCACGATGCTTCCGGCCTCCTCGGGGTCGCCGGGGCCGTTGGACAAGAACACGCCGTCGGGCTTCATGGCAAGCACGTCGGCCGCTGGGGTGTCGGCGGGCACCACGGTGACCGTGGCCAGCTCGCCCAGATGGCGAAGCATCGTCTCCTTCACCCCGAGGTCGTAGGCCACGACCTTCCGGGGACCAGCACCCACCGTGTAGGCCTCGGAGGTGCTGACCTGGCTGACCAGGTCGATTCCGGCGGTGCCGGGATCGGCTTGCGCTGCGGCTCGAAGCGCGGCGACGTCGGCGGTGCCAAAGGCGCCGGGCATCGCGCCGCTGTCGCGGATGTGGCGGGTGAGTCGGCGGGTGTCGATGCCGGCGATCCCAGCGATCCCATGGCGCCGAAGGAACGAGTCCAGGTCGCCCTCGGCGCGCCAGTTGCTGTGTCGACGGGCGAGGTCACGGATGATCACGCCCCGGCAGTGCGGGCGCGATGCCTCGTCGTCGGTGGAGTTGACCCCGTAGTTGCCGATGTGGGGGTAGGTGAACGTGATGATCTGGCCGGCGTAGGACGGGTCGGTGATCACTTCCTGGTAGCCCGACAGGACGGTGTTGAACACGACCTCGCCGGACGCGATGCCGTCGACTGGATCGGCACCGATTCCCTCACCCTCGAATACCTCGCCATCGGCGAGGACGAGCTGGTACTCACGAATGTCACTCATCAGCGCTGTGCTTCTCCATCGATCACTACTGCTTCGCCCTTCAAGATCGTGTGGCGTGTTCGGCCACGAACAGCCATGCCCTCGTAGGGCGTGTTGTTGCTTCGACTCGCCATGGCGTCACCCGAGACGGTCCATGTCGTGTTGGGGTCGATGATGGCAAGGTTCGCGGGGGAACCCTCCACAATTGGCCCGCCATGGTCGGCCTGGAGTCCCGCGATCGCGGCGGGGCGCCAACTCATCGCAGCCAGCAGCGATTCGATCGGTATGTCGAGATGGGTGTTGGCGATGGCGAACGCCGTCTCGAGCCCGAGCATGCCCGGAGGAGCATCGGCAAAGGTGCGCTCCTTGTCCTGAGGCGTGTGCGGTGCGTGGTCGGTGGCGATGGCGTCGATCGTGCCGTCGGCCAGGCCCTCTTTGACCGCGGCGACATCAGCGTCGGTACGAAGCGGCGGATGCACCTTGAACAGCGGGTCGTAGTCCGCGCAGCACGCGTCGGTGAGACAGAAGTGATGGGTCGCGGCCTCGGCTGTCACCGGGAGCCCGGCGGCCTTGGCGGCGCGGATCATTGCGACTGAACCAGCCGTGGACATGTGCTGGAAGTGCACCCGAGTTCCGGTGAGGCGGGCCAGCGCGATGTCGCGCATCACCATCAGCTCTTCGGATTCCGACGGCTGCCCGGGAATCCCGAGTCGACTCGACCATTCACCTTCGTGCATGTAGGTGCCCTCGCTGAGGGCGTTGACCTCACAGTGCTGGGCCAGAACGATCGGCTGCCCGCCTGAAAGGTGAGCAAGCGAACCGGCGTATTCGAGCGCTGTGCGCATGAGACGATCGTCCTGCACGCCGGTGCCGTCGTCGGTGAAGATCCGCACACCGAGCTTCACCAGCTCGGCCATGGGCGTGAGCGATTCGCCGTCGCGGCCAACCGTGATCGCGGCCGACGGTCGCACGTCACAGATCGTGTCGGCGGCCAGGTCGATGACCTCACGAACGACCGAGGCGCAGTCCATGGCCGGCGTGGTGTTTGGCATGGCCACGACCGACGTGAAACCGCCGAGCGCAGCGCCCCTGGCGCCCGTCTCGATGGTCTCGGCCTCTTCCTTACCGGGCTGGCGAAGATGCACGTGGAGATCGACGAGCCCGGGCGACACCACACAGTCGGTGGCGTCGAGCGTGCGGTCGCCGTCGAGCCCCTCCCCCACGGCGAGAACCGTGCCGTCATCGGTCACCAGAACATCGGCGCGCCGCGTACCGGTCTGATCGATGACGGTGCCACCCTTGATCGCAGTAGTCGTCATCACTCCCCCACCCCCCTTGCGATCTGTGTCGACAAGCCCTGCGTCTGACAGAGGGGAAGTCGACATAGATCGGGGGTTGGGGTGGTGGTTGGGCCGCTCATGCGACGTCTGCCCTTTCGTCGACGAGGTCGAGTCCCGACCCCAGTAGCAAATACAGGACGGCCATCCGCACGGCGATGCCGTTGGTGACCTGTTCGGTGATCACGGCGTTGGGTCGATCGGCAACCTCGCCGGCGATCTCGACGCCGCGGTTCATCGGGCCGGGATGCATGATCAGCGCGTCGTCCTTGAGGCGAGACGCGCGTGCGGCGGTGAGGCCATATTCCTCGTGGAACTCGCGCAGCGTCGGCACGACGGACTGTTCCTGGCGCTCCAGCTGCATGCGCAGCAGATAGCAGATGTCGATGTCTTCGATGACCTCGTCGAGGTCGTGGGTGACCTTCACAGGCCAGCCCTCGAGGCTCGGCGGCAACAAGGTCTGCGGTGCCACGAAGGTCACCTCGGCACCCATCTTCGCAAACCCGATCGCGTTGGAACGGGCCACACGCGAATGCTTGATGTCGCCAACGATCGCGATCCGTCGGCCATCGAGGTCACCCAGGTGCCGGGTGGCGGTATAGAGATCGAGCAGCGACTGGGTCGGGTGTTGGTGCCACCCGTCGCCGGCGTTGACCACGCATGCGTCGGTCCATTGTGTGATCCGGTGGGGAGCACCGGCCCCGCTGTGGCGAACGACGATGCCGTCGACGCCCATCGCCGAGATCGTCTCCACGGTGTCACGTAGCGATTCGCCCTTGTTGACCGATGACGAGCTGACACTGAAGTTCATGCTGTCGGCCGAAAGCCGCTTGGCGGCTGTCTCGAACGAGAGCCGGGTGCGGGTCGAGTCCTCGTAGAACAACCAGGCGATCGTCTTGCCTCGAAGCGCCGGAACCTTCGGGATCTGCCGAGCGCTCACCTCGGTGAACGACTCGGTCAGGTTGAGGAGCTGTTCGATGTCGTCTCGGTCGAGGTCTGCCATCGACAGCAGATGGCGCATCGCGCTCACGAGACATCTCCGAGATCGACGCCGGCGTCGTGCACATCGACGAGTTCGTCTCGTCGCGTCGGCAGGTTCTTGCCGACGAAGTCCGGACGGATCGGAAGCTCGCGATGGCCGCGGTCGACCATCACCGCCAACTGGATCGCCTGGGGCCGCCCATAGCTATGGATTGCATCGAGCGCAGCCCGCACGGTGCGACCCGTGTAGAGCACATCGTCGACCAGCACGATCACCTTGCCACTGGGGTCGCCGGGGATCTCTGTGGCGGCTTCGGGCATCACCGGGCGGAGACCGAAGTCGTCACGATGCATCGTGGCGTCGAGACTGCCGACCGGCACCTCGCTGCCTTCGATCTCGCGGATGTCGTCGGCCAGGCGGCGAGAAAGGTCGACGCCACCGGTCTGCAAACCGACAATCATCAGGTCATCGGCGCCATGGTTGCGCTCGAGAATCTCATGGGCCATTCGTCGAACGGCTCGGCTGACATCATCGGATGTCATCACCCGGGTCCGGGCCTGGAATTCGCCCCCGCTCGGGGGCGCTGCCAGGCGACGTTCTCGCTCTGCCACGTAGTCCTTCTCTCGTCCGTATGAGCCTCTCTGGACTCATTTCACGGTCGAGTTCGCAACGTAACAGACGCGCGACCCGCGACCCCGCGCGGATTGCTGTGGATTTCGCGCGAATTTGCCGACAGGTGGGGCCCACGTCGTAGAGCCATGCGCCTACGAGCGCGATCGTCGCCAGACGCCCGGGGCGAAGGGCTCGAATCTGGCCCGACTTGCCACGCGCTCAGAGGCGGGGTTGTCGACACTGATCTGGGCGAGCACGTGGTCGATCGGGGTCGACTCGAGGGTCCAGTCCGCCAGAAGCGCGACCGCGGCCGTCGCGACTCCGACGCCGCGGGCCTCCTCGTGCACCCACCACCCCATCAATGCCGCACGACGGCCGGGGTCGAGGCGGGAGAAACCCACCTCGCCGAGGACTCGGTCGTCGTCGAGCGCCGCGATGACGAGGTCGAACGCAACCCCCGCCCGCCGGCGTTCATCGCATCCCACGATCCAGCGACGAGCGGCCGCTTCGGAGGGGTCGGGCGGCGGCGTCGACCCTGCGATGATCGCCGGGTCGTGCCATGCCATCGACAGCGACGGTGCGTCACCCACGCGCCAGGGGCGCAGTCGGATCGTTTCCGTCGCCAGTTCGGCGACCTCGAGCACGATCAGCTCGGCGTTCACGCCTCGTTCGGACGAAGCTCGTTGGCAACCGAGCGCAGCACGCCATTGAGGAAGCGAGGCGAATCCTCGCCGCAATACTGCGTCGCCAACTCGACCGCTTCGCTCAACACTGCGCCGGTGGGCACATCGGAGCGTGAACGAAGCTCCCAGGTGGCCATTCGGGCGATCACTCGATCGACGATCGCCATACGTTCGAGGCGCCAACCCGTGAGGTTCCGCCGGATGATGTCATCGAGCTCGACACGGTCGGCGTCGATTCCCTCGACCATGGTGGTCGCGTAGTCCTCGAGCGGGATGGGTCGGGCCGCGAAGGCATCCGCGATCGACTCACCCGTGAGTTCGGTCTCATAGAGGAACGAAAGCGCCTCTTCTCTCGCTTCGCGGCGACCGCCGACGGCGCTCACGCTCGACTGAGGTATTCCCCGGAGCGCGTGTCGATCCTGACGCGCTCTCCGGGCTCGATGAACAGCGGGACCTGGATGACCAGGCCGGTCTCGAGCGTTGCCGGCTTCGTGCCACCGGACGAACGGTCGCCCTGCAACCCGGGCTCGGTCTCCGCGATGTTCAGCTCCACTGCCGCGGCCAAGTCGGTCCCAACGATCTCGGTGCCGAACATCAGCAGAACCGCGGTGGACCCGTCGACGATGTAGTTGCCGGTGTCGCCAAGGGCTTCCGGCGTGACGTTGATCTGCTCATACGTCTCGTTGTCCATGAAGACGTAGTCGTCGCCGTCTTTGTAGAGGAAGTTCATCTCGCGCTTGTCGATCGTGGCGCGTTCGACCTTCTCGCCGGCGCGGAAGGTGCGCTCGACCGTGCCACCAGCGCGCACGTTGCGCAGACTGGTGCGAACGAATGCGTGGCCCTTGCCCGGCTTCACGTGTTGGAAGTCGACGATCTGGAACAACCCATCGTCGAGCTGGAGGGTCATCCCGTTCTTCAGGTCGTTGGTGGTGATGGTCGGCACGGGAACTCCTGGCTACTTCAGGGAAATCTTCGGGGAACGGGTCAACGGGCGGCAGCCGTCGTCGGTGACGACCACCATGTCTTCGACCCGGACGCCGCCCACGCCGGGGAGGTAGATCCCGGGCTCGACAGTGATGACCTGGCCGGGCTGGAGGATAGCGGTGTTGCCGCCACGGACCGCAGGGAGCTCGTGGATGTCGAGACCCACACCATGGCCGGTGCCGTGGCCGAATTCGGGGCCGTAGCCCTCCTCGGTGATCAGGTCTCGACAGACGGCATCGATCTGACCGACCTCGATACCGGGACGCACCGCCGCCACCCCGGCGGCTTGCGCTCGGGTGACAATCTCGTGGATCTTGATCGCGGTGTCGTCAGGAGCGCCGACCATGAACGTGCGGGTCATGTCGCTTCGATACGCGTCGACCACCGATCCGGCGTCGATCACAACGAGGTCACCCTCGACGAATGCTCGATCGCCGGGCCGGGCGTGGGGCAATGCGGCATTGGGTCCGCCGGCGACGATGGTCTCGTAGGCCGGTCCGGATGCGCCTCTGGCCCGCATGCCGTCGTCGAGCGCAGCCGCAAGTTGACGCTCCGTAGTGCCCACGACCAACAGTCCGGCGACGTCGGCGAGTGTCTGGTCGACGATCTCTGCCGCTCGCTGCATCCGGACCAGCTCGGCATCGTCCTTCACGCTGCGGAGCTCGGTAATCAGGGAGTGGGTTGCGACGAGCTCACCCTGGACGGCCTCGGCCCATCGCTGCTGATCGGCCCAGCTGATGTCGTCGGCCTCGAGCGCGACCCGAGGGATCGCCTGGAGCACGGCAGCGCCATTCGCCACAACCGCACTGTCGACATGAACGGCGACGTCGGCCCCGCCCTCCTCGATCTGTGCCGGGGCCTGTGTCGCATAGCGGCTGTCGGTGAGCAAGACGGCCTCATCGGCCGACACAACAAGCGCACCGAACGACCCGGTGAAGCCGGTACACCAACGGATGTTGGTGAGGTTGGTGACCACGATCGCCTCGGCTCCCGCTTCGGCCGTGGCTATGCGAACCCGCTCGAGACGTCCGTCGACCCGCAGCGGCGGCAGCGAGTCGCTCACGTGAGCAGCGTCGCCATGGCCTCGACCGCAAGCCGATAGCCGTCGCCGCCGAAGCCCGAAATGGAGCCCGTCGAGACCGGGCTGACCACTGACGTGCGCCGCCAGGGTTCGCGAGCGTCGGGGTTGGAGAGGTGCAGCTCGATGATCGGCCCGTCGAAGGCCGCCAACGCATCGTGGATCGCCCACGACGAATGCGTGAACGCGCCCGGGTTGATGATGATGCCGGCGTGGTTCTGACGGGCCGCGTGGATTGCATCGATGAGCGCGCCCTCGTGGTTCGACTGCACGTGCGCGATGTCGAAGCCGCGAGCCTCAGCCGAGGCGCTCGCCGTCTGCACGTGGTCGTCGAGCGTCGCCGTGCCGTAGATCTCCGGCTCTCGCGATCCGAGCAGATTGAGGTTGGGTCCGTGCAACAGCAGGACGGTGGGACGACTCATCGGATGGCCTCCATGGCATCGGCGAGCACCGCACGCTCGACACCGACCACGGTTTCCACACCGTCGTCGCCATCGAGCACGAAGGTGATGCCGTCGATTGCTTTCTTGTCTCGGCTGAACAGATCGAGCAACTCGCCGGGGTCGAGACTCGGCGGGAGCGAATGGGGAAGGTCGTAGGCCGAGAGCACACGCCGGTGCTCGGCTACGCGGGCCTCGTCGACGCGGCCGAGCCGCAGCGCGACCTCACCCGCGTAGGCGATGCCGATGGCCACGGCCTCACCATGACGAAGGTCGTAGTCGCCGGCGGTCTCGATGGCGTGAGCGAGTGTGTGGCCGTAGTTGAGAATGGCGCGACGGCCACCCTCACGCTCGTCGGCAGCGACCACGTCGGCCTTGATCTGCACACACGCGGCCACTCGTTGGTCGATCTCGAGTGCGTCGAGGTGACCCCCACCGAGGAAGTGGTACTTCGCTACCTCTCCCATCCCGCTCTGGTATTCGCGGATCGGTAGTGTCTTCAACATGTCGGTGTCGCAAAGGACCCCCGACGGCTGCCAGAACGCTCCGACGAGGTTCTTCCCTTCAGCGAGATTGACGCCCGTCTTGCCACCGATCGCCGCATCGACCTGTCCGAGGAGCGTGGTCGACACGCTCACGAACCTGATCCCACGGTGGTAGATCGCGGCCACGAACCCCGCCAGATCCGTCACGACGCCGCCGCCGACGCCGACGATTGCATCCGCGCGTGTGAACCCTGCCTCGGCCATCTGCCGACAGATCTGCTCGACGACGGTGAGCGACTTTGCCGCCTCGCCGTTGGGCACGCAGATCACCTCATGGTCGACCCCCGGGTCGATGTCCCACGGGATCTCCGACTGGGTGATCACTGCCACCCGCTTCGCTCCCTCAGGGATCACTTCGGGAAGCATCTCCCGCACGCCCGCGCCCACGTGGACGGGGTAGCTGCGGTCAGCGAGATCGACCGACACGGTGATGGTCATGCGGAAACACCCTCCATTGCCGCGACGATTGCATCGACGCAGTCGACGTGGCGCATCTGAGTGGTGTCGACCCGCAGGTCGGCCACCTCGAGATAACCCGGAGCGCGTTCGACGATCTTCTCTTGCAGCGTCGAACGCACATCCCCCTGCAACAGAGGGCGACCCCGGCCAGATCCGACCCGCTGGGTCAGCGCGTCGATCGAACCATCGAGCCAGACAACGAACGCGTCAGAGTCTTGCAGCCGGGTCCGGTTGGACCCGCTGACCACGATGCCGCCGCCTGTGGAGACCACCGACCGCGCCGAGAGCGCTCGGGCCAACGCCGCAGACTCGAGCTCGCGAAAGCGGTCTTCACCATCGCGGTCGAATATCTCGGGAATCGAACAGCCCGCTTCCTTTGAAACGAGATCATCAGTGTCGACGTGGGCAACGCCGATCCGGCTCGCGAGGGCGCGCCCGACCGTCGATTTCCCGGACCCCATGGGGCCGACAAGGACGACCGACCGTGCAGACATGATGAGAAGGGTACCGGTGCGTCACCAGGCAGCCGGGATGGGTTTCGCGTTGACCTGAACGGTCAGAGGATCGATTCGGCGAAGAACACAACAACAACCGTGCCGGCGGCGAGCGCCGGTCCGAACGGCATTGACTGTGCGAGCAATCGCTTGGGCTGACCGTCTTCGGCCTCTGGGTCAGGAAGCACATCGCGGGCAAGCCGTCGTCGCAGGATGGCGATCAGCAAGCCACCGATCACTCCGATGAGGCAGGAGAGCAGCAATGCATAGAAGACGAGTCGGAACACGGGTGTCCACCCGACCCAAACGGAGCCGGCCGCCCAGCCCAGATGTAGGCCGAGCAGGAGAGAGAGCTTCACGTCGCCGAAGCCCATCCCGCGCGGCGAAATGAGATGCATCACGAACAACAGTCCGGCGTAGAGCGCCATCCCGCCGAGCGCCTTCGTAATCGACGACGGATGGTCGATTCCGAACCCAGCGGCGACGATCGCAACCAGCGACAGCCCGAGCGCGGGGAAGACCAGCCGATTCGGGAGTCGGTAGACGTACATGTCGATCACGGACAGACCCGTGAGCGCCGTGACGAGGATCAGTGGCGGGAGCAGCGTCCACTCCCACCCGTAGTTCGCAGCAGCGGCCACCCAGAGCGCCATCGTCGCCACCTCGACCACCGGATACGCCGGTGTGATGCGATCGCCACAATGGCGGCAGGTGCCCCGTTGACGGATCCACGAGACGACCGGAATCGTCTCGCCGACCGACAACGGGTGCTCGCAATATGGACAGCGAGAACGAAGCGTCAGCGGCGTCTGGTCCGGGATCCGGTCGACGAGCATCGTTACGAAGCCGCCGACCACCAGCCCGAACGGGATAGCGAGGAGGATGACCAGGAGGTCCATGGATGAGGGACCCTAGGGTCCCCGGCTCAGCTGTCGACGGAGCCCAAGAACTTCAGCAGAAGTCCTCGGTTGACACTGTCGTCTTCGGCTTCGACGGCCGCCAGCGCAGCGTCGCGCTCGGCATCAGTCGTCGCCTTGGCGGCAGCAGCCACGGCCTTGGCGGCCTTGGGGCTCAGGTTGGCGAGCTGGCGAGCCATCTCGGCCGGGTCCAGTTCGTCGTCGCTGTCGGCCATTGCGGGAGCGCCGGCGAAGACATCTTCGGTCGTCGCCTCATCGTCATCAACGAAGTCCATCGAGAATTCGTCGAGCGGGTCGTTGTCGGCCGGGAACTGATCCGAAGCTTCGTCAGTCGAGGCCAGCGCAGCGAGGCTCGGCTCGGTGCTGCCCTCGAACGACTGCTCCTCCGCATCGTCGGAGCCGAATGAGGGAGCGTCGTCGAGTGCGTCGAGCTCATGCAGGAGGGCCTCGGGCTCTCCCGGGGTGGCGTCTTCGAACACCGGAGCTGCAGCCTCATGAGCCACAACCTCGTCGAGATCTTCTTCGGTCACAGGCTCCGGCTCGAAGCTGCCCGGAGTGGGAAGACCGGCCGGTTCATCGATGAACTCCACGAGGCTGAGCTCGAGCAGTTCCTTGACGAGGCGGCAAGAATCGATCTCGTTCAGCTCGAGCGCCTCGGCGACAGCACCGACCTGGGCGCCAGAACCGATGGCGGCGATTCCGCTCCAGCGATGCTGGTCGACCATGACGTCGGGCCCCTCGAGTGCCTTGCAGAGTCCGACCCACACGTCGAGTGAGGGGATGACCTCTTCGATCGCTCGCCATTCCACGAGCATGTTCTCAGCCGCGCCGAGCACTGGCTCGAGCGCTGCCGGCGTGGACGCGTTGGGCGCCATGGCATCGGCTTCGAATGTGAACGAACCGGCAACGAAGCGAAGCAGGCCGAAGACCACTTCCTCGTTGCTGGGTTCCTGGGTGACGGCGGAGGCGAGCTCCGTCGCCACAACCTCACCGGAATCAACCCAAACGCTGCCCGAACCACGGTCACCAGTGATGCGGAGTCGTCCGGTCTTCGCAGTAGATGCGAGGAGCCGAAGTACGTCGGGTAGGGCAAAGGTGTCGAGTGTGCCCGAAAGCGCCACGGTGACCTCCGAAGTCGTGCGAACACCTGACCATCGGCACGTCCAACCGGGGAAGTGAGGACTACGAGAATTTGTTCTGGATCACCGAGCGCATCACCCCGACTGGCGCCGGCACGCCGGTCCAATGGGTGAATGCGATCGCTGCTTGATGCACGAGCATCGACAAGCCGTTGTGCGCCTCGATCTCCGCAGAACGAAGTGCGGCGAGCCACGCTGTCTCCAGCGGGTTGTAGACGAGATCAACCACTACCTGCCCACCGTGGAGGAGGGCTGGGTCGCACGGCATCGACCGGTCATCGCCCATTCCGACCGACGTCGCGTTGATCACCAGGTCGGCTGTCGCTACGTCGGCGACATTGCCCACTCGTCCGACATCGCCGGCCAAAGCGACGGCGATCTCAGCCTTCGCGACGCTTCGATTGACCACGGTGACCGCAGCCGCGCCGGCTGCCGCGCACGAATGAATGACTGCCCGAGCGGCTCCGCCGGCACCGAGTATCGCCACCCGCTTGGCTCCGACATCGAAGCCGGCATCGTCACGAAGCCCGGCGAGAAAGCCGGCACCATCGGTGTTTTCGGCCCGTATTCGTCCGTCGCTCATAGGCACCAGGCAGTTCGCAGCACCGAGCGCCGCGACAGCATCTGACACTTCGTCGGCCGCCGCCGCCACCGCGTCCTTGTGGGGCATGGTCACCGACATGCCGCCGATGCCGAGCGTCTTCATCGCGTCGACTGCTGCCGCCCCCGAGCCCGCCACCACTGGGAGGGCCACGAACGTCCAGTCGAGATCGGCCGCGGCGAACGCAGCGTTGTGAAGCGCGGGCGAGAGTGAGTGACGGACAGGGTCACCGATGACGGCGGCGACGGTGGTCTGGCCGCTGATCATCCGCAGCCGAGATCTTTCGCCACACAGATCTCGACATTGCGGTTGTGCTCTTCGAGCGTCTCGGCAAAGGAGTGGGAGCCGTCCTCGTCGGTGAGCACGTAGAACAACCAGTCACCGACCTCAGGATTGAGCGCAGCCTCGAGGCTCGCCTCGCCGGGCGCCGCGATCGGCGTGGGCGGAAGCCCTTGGTTGACCCGGGTGTTCCACCGGTTGGTGGCGTCGTCGAGCATCGACCGAGTCAGTTCAGTGCACGGCACGCCGGCGCCATAGCAAACAGAGGCATCGATGCCGAGCGTTTCGCCTTGCGCCAGACGGTTCCAGATGACACGGCTGATCTTCGGCCGGTCCTCGGGCACCTTGGCCTCCTCTTCGATCAGCGACGCGATGATCACGATGTCGTATTCGTCGAACCCGAAGTCGGCCGCTTCGGCGGGAAGCCCGCCGGACTCGTCGAGAAGCCGCTCGATCCGGGCATCCATCTCGGAGGTCATCCGGGCGACCATCAACCGCTCATCGGTGATGTCTTGCTCGGGGACGTCGTAGAACGCCGGGAACATCAGCCCTTCTTGCGGGAAGAAGATGGCGTTCTCCGGACGGAGGAACTTGGAGAAGAGGTCGGGGTCGCTCATCGCTTCCCGCAACTCCTGTTCGTCGAACAGGTCGTTCTCTTCGAGTAGACGCGGAATCAGCTGGGCGACGGTGAGCCCTTCGGGCACCCGAACCTGGAAGATCTCAGGGATGATCGGGCCTTCGGCGAAGACGGCGATCACCTGGTCGTAGGTCATGTTCTCGACGAGTTCGTAGTCGCCGGCCTGGAACTGCACCTCGGTGTCACACCCGAGGAATCCGGTGATCGTGATCTCGCCCCCGTTGGGCACGTCGCACCGGAGCCAGTAACGAAACACGGTCGCGTTGTTGATCACGCCGGCTTCGGCGAGATTCGTGGCGACATCGTTGACGGCCGCGCCGCTCTGGATCGTGAACGGAATCTCTTCGCCGTGGTCGCCGCCGGAATCGATCTGATCGTCGAGCCAGCTGTAGACGCGGTTGCGAGCAGTGACGATCACGAACAAGACGATAACGACGAGCCCGATCACTCGAAGGAAGCCGCCCCAACTCGTCCGATAGCGGACCCAGTTTCGGTCTTCCGCGTCGTAGCGGGGGTCGACGAGCGGCGAGGCACCGGGGTCGTCCTCGAAGACGTATTCGACACCATCCGCGTCGTATCCGGCCGACACCACGACACCCGGAGGGGCGGCGTAGTCGGGCAGGGCAACGATCGGAACCTCTTCGCCGTCGGGGCCGAGGGCGACCGGCGGCGGCGCCTGAGGAGCGGCCTGGGCGGGCCGAACAACGCGCGTCGCTGGCCGGCGGGGCTCGTCGGCCGGGATCAGCGGGAGGTCGGTGGCGCTCGGCGGAGTCGGTGGCGGCTTTGCTGCTTCCGGGATCTCTTCGTCGGCCTGGCCGGTGAGAAATGCGGCGAGACTTCGGCGGGGTTTGGGGGAATCAGCCATGGGGCATGCCTCCATCGAGCCACGCCTGCAGCATCACAGCCGCGGCGACCTTGTCGACCACGCGGCGGCGGGCATCTGCCTTCATCTGCTGTTCCATGAGGGATCGCTCCGCGGTGACGGTTGTCAGCCGTTCATCGTAGGGAACAACTGGGACGTCAAGGGTGTCGCCCAGCACCTTTGTTTCCGCGAGGTACTTCTTCGCCTGCGGACCCATGGATCCGTCCATGTTGTAGGGCAGCCCGACCACGACGATCTCGGCCTCCCATTCCACGACGAGATCTGCGATCTCGCGGTGTTCCCGCTGGCGATCGCCCGATCGTTTCAGCACCTCGATCGGCATCGCGAGCTTGCCATCGGAGTCGCTCACGGCGACGCCGATCCGCTTGCTGCCCAGGTCAAGCCCCAGGGCTCGCATGTCAGGCGATGCCGGCCGCGGCGCGGGCTTGGTCGAGGGCGTCGTCGAGCGCGGCCACGTCCTTGCCTCCGGCCACGGCGAGGTCGGCCGCGGGCTTTCCTCCGCCACCGATGGTCTTCTTCGCGTCTTCGATCAGGTTGCCGGCGTGGTGCGCGCTCTCGGGCATGACCGCGGCAGCCAGCGCCACTCCCCCGCCCTCGAGCTCGGCACCGAGCACAACGGCATGGACGCCGTCTTGGTCGCGCACCGAGACCGCAAGGTCGCGCAGACCGTTGCGGTCCACACCCTCGACTCGGGCGACCACGACACCGTCGACGGCCTGCCCGGCCAGAGATGGAGCCTGGCCCACAGCCACCTGCTGCTTGAGTTTCGCCAACTCACCACGGAGCGCCTTGGCCTCGGCCTGCAGCCGCTCGATTCCCTCGACCAGCTCCTCTGGCTGCACGCTCAAGCTG
>CALKOE010000444.1 GCA_938091985.1 uncultured Acidimicrobiales bacterium
CCTGGGCGTCGCGGTCGAGGTGCTGCTCGACGCGCTTGCTCGCGGTCAACGTCGCGTGAACCGGCGCGTTCGCCTTGGCCTCGTCACGTGCCGAATCGAAGAGCAGGAAGGTCTCCTCGTGGACCTCTCGACCGGCGGAGCAGGCGTTGTCGTGGCCGAACCGGAAGAGGGAACGCTGGCCAGTGGTGAGGTCACCACGATCTCGTTCCGGATCCCGGATGCCGACGGTGCCTGGCGGAACGTGTCGGCGCTCGTCCACATCGCGCATCGCAGCAGCGACCCCGAGGGAGGTGTCCGGCTCGGACTGTCGTTCGACGACCCGGCGGACGCGCCTCTCGACCCCGTGGTGGAGTTCCTCACCATCGACCGCCGGTTGGTTGCGCTCGGCCGACACGAAGTGGTCAGCCGCTGACGCTTGGGTTCAGCCGAGGCGGAGCGTTTCCAGCGGTTCGAGCCGAGCAGCTTTGACGCTGGGGTACAACCCGGCGATGACCGACGTGATCAACGCCGCGCTCATGCCCAGCACATAGATCGTCGGAACTCCGAGGAAGTGGCTGGGGAACTCGTAGTCGCCGATCACGAGGATCGGGTCGAGTACATGGGTCCAGTCGCGCAATCGCGAGAAATAGACGACGATGCCAACCCCGACCGCGAGGCCGCCGAGTCCACCGAAGAATCCGACGGCCACGGCTTCGAGAAGGAACTGCCACGCGATGAGGCCGCGTCCGTGTCCGAGCGCGCGGCGGATGCCGATCTCAGCGGATCGCTGGATGACGGAGATCGACATGACGTTGGCGATTCCGACACCACCGACGACGAGCGCGAGAATTCCCATGGTCGCCACGATCACCTGCAGCGTCGAGTCGGCCTTCGCGCTCGCCTCCAGCGCATCGGATGGCACGGAGGTGTTGACCTCGTCGTTGCCGCCGAGGTTGATGGCGACGGGAAGGGCGTCCCTCACCTCGTTGACCCGAGCCGGGTCGGCGCGCACATAGACGGTGTTGGCTTCGAGGCCGACGTCGAAGTCGTTGTCGGCCGCCAATGGAGGAATGAGTACGGCCGTGTTGAAGTTCGTCACGAGCTTTACGTTCTCGTAGACGCCGATCACCGCGTAGTCGAGTCCGTTGAGCTGGATGGTGACGTTTTCGCCTGCGAGATAGCTGTATTCGTTGGCGATGTCGATGCCGAGCACTGCGACCCGGGCGCCGGTTCGATAATCGAACTCGTTCAGCCATCGACCACTCTTCAGCTCGATCTCCATCACCTCGAGGAAGTTCGAGTCGGCGGAGAGCACCGGCGTGGGGAACGCGGTGTAGTAGGTGGCGGCCGCTTCGTAGGGAGCAGTGATGATGCCGGTCAGCGAGAGCGTGGCGGTCGACTTCTGTACGCCGCCGAGCGCCTCGATCCGGTCGACCACGTCCTCAGGGAAGACAGGATTCTGGGTGCCGAACGAGCCGGCGGCCTCGGCGGTGATGAGGTTCGTCCCCAGTTCGGCGAGATCAGCCTGAAGGTCGCCCTTGGCCGATTCGGTCAAGCCGACTGCGGCGACGATGGCGCTGACACCGATGATCGGCCCGAGCATGATCAGCAACGTGCGGCTGACTCGAGACGTGAGGCCGCTGATCGCGACACCGATGAGATCAAGGACGCTGCGCATCAGCTGTCGGCCTCGGTTTCGACCGCTTCGAGCGTGCCCTGGCCGTCGGTGCCCAGCGTTCCGCCGTAGCCGGCGGCGGGCTGGGTGGGCGTGAGGATCTCATCGGCCACGATTCGGCCGTCTTTCATCGAGATTCGCCGCTGAGCCGTCGCTGCCACCGCAGGATCGTGCGTGACAATCGCGATTGCCCGAAGAGGGGAGTGGAGCTCCTGGAAGATCTCCATCACGTTGGCGGCGTTGGTTGAATCGAGTGCTCCGGTCGGTTCGTCGGCGAGGAGCAGCTTCGGTTCGGTCACGATGGCACGGGCGATCGCGACTCGCTGTTGCTCACCGCCGGAGAGCTGCACCGGCCGGTGATCGGAGCGGGGAGCAAGACCGACGATGTCGAGAGCCTCCATCGCCCGTCTCTTTCGTTCACCCGGTGTGAGGTTGCGATAGAGGAGCGCGGTCTCGACGTTCTTGCGGGCGTCGAGATGCGGGATGAGGTGGAACTGCTGGAAGATGAAGCCGACGACGTCGCCGCGGAGGCGAGAGCGCTCGTAGTCGCTGAGATCTCGAACCGATTTTCCGGTGACCCACATGGTCCCGAGGCTCGGGAGGTCGAGGAGGCCGAGGAGTCCCAACATCGTCGACTTGCCCGAACCCGACGGGCCGACGATGGAGACGAACTCGCCCGCCTCGATCGACATCGACACCCGGTCGAGCGCGTGCACCTGGACCTCGTCGCCATAGATGCGAGAGACCTCTTCGAGTTGGAGCAGCGAAGCGTCGGGCACGTCGCGACCTAGTTGACGACGTCGATGACGACGATCTCGCCACCGGTGAGGCCCGAGATCACCTCGGTGAAGCTGCCCTCGACGAGTCCTGTGACCACCGCTGTCGCTGTGGTGATTCCCGTGTTCTCGTCGACAACCAAGACGATGTCGTTGCCTGTCCCGTCCTGGCGAATCGCCGCGATCGGTACAACCACCGCATCGACGCGCTCCTCGAGTACCACCTCGATTCTGACCGAGGCGCCATCCACGGCCACCAAGTCAGAGTCGGCTTCGACCACTCCTTCGTAGGTCTCGTTGCCGCTGTCGGAGATGGTTGCCGCTTCGTCGAGTTGGGTGATGATGCCGCCTGACTCCTGATCGCCGGCCTCGATCTCAACCTGGACGACCTGTCCGACTGCGAGCTTCGAACGGTCCGACGGGTCGGCGAACAGACGGATCGTGAAGTTGGGTTCGGTGAGTGTCAACAGCTCCTTACCGAGCTGTACCGTCTCGCCCTCATCGACGAAGACGGTGCCGAC